>JAJXYI010000218.1 GCA_021780625.1 bacterium
AGTTCCATGACGCAACCAGCATGCCTTTTGGTTATGGTGAGGCAAGGATCTTGGTCTTTCACAAGACAGGCCCGCACGTGGTATGATGGCGGAACAATGAAGATCCGACACGCCAACGAGCGGGGACACGCCAACCATGGCTGGCTCGACAGCTATCACACCTTCAGTTTCGCGGACTACCACGATCCGGCCTGGATGGGGTTTCGCAGCCTGCGCGTGATCAACGACGACCTCGTGATGCCGGGCAAGGGGTTCGGGCTGCACCCCCACCGCGACATGGAGATCATCACGTACGTGCTCAGCGGTGCGCTCGAGCACAAGGACTCGATGGGCAACGGCCGCGTGATCCGCGCCGGCGAAGTGCAGTACATGGCGGCCGGCACCGGCGTGCGCCACAGCGAGTTCAACCCCTCCGAAGACGAGGCGGCCCATTTCCTGCAAATCTGGATACAGCCGGACCGCTCGGGCGCCACGCCGCGTTATGCCGAAAAGTCCCTCGCCGCAGCGCCAGCAGGCATCCCTCACTTGGTCGCCAGCAAGGACGGCAGGAACGGATCGATCGCCATCAACCAGAACGCCGACCTGTGGCTCGTAAGGCTGGCCGAGGGAGAAAAGACCGTGCACACTCTCGCCGAGGGCCGCGCGGCCTGGGTGCACGTCGCCGAGGGAGAGGTCTCACTCGACGGCAAAACACTCACCGCGGGCGATGCCGCATCCATCACGGCGCCCGGCGCTCTTCGCTTCTCCGCAACCAAACCTTCACAGGTCCTTCTCTTCGACCTGGCCTGATTCTCCCACGCCGGCTCGCGACTCCCGTCCGGACCGGCCTTCTGACACTCGAACCCACAACCCAATGAAATCGCTACAACTCCTGCTCAAGACCAACAATAGTACGGCCCAACTCATCGCCCGCCTCGCTCTCGGAATCGTGATGTTTCCGCATGGCGCCCAAAAAATGCTCGGCTGGTTCGGCGGCTACGGTTTCGCCGGCACGATGCACTTCTTCACCGGCACGATGCACATTCCCGCGCTTTTCGCCGTCCTGGCGATCTTTGCGGAATTCTTTGGTTCTATCGCCCTGATCCTCGGCGTGTTCAGCCGCGTGGCTGCCTTCGGAATCGCCACCAACATGCTGGTGGCCATCGCGACCGTGCATCGCCATGTGGGTTTCTTCATGAACTGGGCCGGCAACCAGAAGGGCGAGGGTTATGAGTATCACCTCCTCGCCATCGGTCTCGCTCTGGTGGTCCTCATCCACGGCGCCGGCTGCGCCTCGATCGATCGCTCCCTCTCGAAGGGCGCCGAGAGCTGAGGTCAGCCGACCCGAACGGGTCACCGTCTTCACCCAGGCCCGGCCCGCGCGTGCGGCGACCGGGCCTGTTTCATTTCGGACCCCCGACGGGGTCGACTCCCGTTTGGGCGGTGGTTCGAGCGGGTGCGTTCACTCGACCCGTATCGGCACGATCACGAAGGGCAGGCTCGCGAGGAAGAAGCGCCGCTGCAGCGTGAAGACGAGATGGTTGTGCAGCCAGCGGTTGGCCCGGGTTTCCTTGGCAAACACGAGCTGGCCGCCGAAAAACACCCGGCTCGGATATTTCTCGGCGATCGTCGCCGCCAGCCCCATCACCCGCCCCGCGACGTCGCTTCCAATGTCGGTGTACGCTTCCGATCCATAGCCGTGGGCATGCGCCCAGCGCACATACCGCTGGATACTCGCGTCGGTGTGCTTCCGCAGGGCGTCGATCTCGTCGGCTCCCTTGAAGTTGCCCGCGTCGACCGCTCCGACCTGAACGAAAACATAGTTGCGGTACTGGTCGCCAAACAGCCGCGGCACATTGAGCAGCGTATGCAGGCCCAGTCCGTTGTAGCCATTGACGAGCACGATCGCCGTGCGCGCCTTCGGGTCGATGACCGGCGCGGGCTTCGCCAAGTCCGCACCGGTGACAGCCACGTCCACCGCCTCGACGATCGCATCGAGCCGGCGCAGGCGCTCCCGCACGTCATCGTAGTGCCAGCGCACGAGGTACGCCCCGAATACCAGCACGCCGGTGACCGCCAGCGTGATCCAGCCGCCTTCACTGAACTTCACCAAGACAAGCATCCACAAAATGCTAAAGGTCATCGTGAACCCCAGCCCATTGATGAACAGATGCGAGACCCAGTGCGGCTCGGTGCGCCGCACCTCCCACCAGTGCTTGACCATGCCGAACTGGGAGAGCGAAAACGTGATGAACACGTTGATCGAATAGAGCACAACCAGCAGGTCCACGTTGCCGCGGGTGGCCAGCATCATCACCATGCCCGCACCGGCCATCAGCAATACGCCGTTCTGGGTGACGAACCGGTCGCTGAGATTGGCGAAGCGCGTCGGAAACCAGCGGTCCAGAGCCATGTTTGAGAGCACGCGCGGACCGTCGAGAAAGCCGGTCTGGGCGGCGATCAGCAGCAGCATCGCCTCCGAGGCGAGCGTGACCCACACAAATACCGCGCCTCCCGTTCCCCAGCCGGCGGCCATCGTGTGAAACAGCACCGCGTTGAGCGTCTTCCCCTCTTCGGGTTGGACATGGTAGAGCAGGTACGCGAGCAGCAGTCCGCCGACCGTGACGGCCAGCGACACGCCCATGTAAACCATGGTCTTGCGGCCCGTCTTCACCCGCGGCTCGCGCAGGATCGGCAGGCCGTTGCTCACCGCCTCGATGCCCGTGAAGGTGCCCGCGCCCATGCTGTAGGCCTTCAGAATAACCGCCAGCAGCCCAAAGAACCCCACCGAGGCGCTTACGGTGTGCACCTCGTGCGCGGTATCAGCCCCGACGGATACCAACCCGTGCGCGTGCGAGGCGATCGCGTAGATGATCGCGAACGCGTGCGTCGCGACGAAGATGAAAAACACGGGCGCCCAAAGCATCACCGATTCCTTCACGCCGCGCAGGTTCATCAGCGTGAGCCAGAGCAACCCGAGCACGGCGAAGGTCAGTTTCCAGCCCAGCCAGGCCTGAGGAAGGATGCTGAACAGCGCGTCTGCGCCGCTCGCCACCGAAATCGTGATGGTGAGCACGTAGTCGACCAGCAGCGCCGAGCCCGAGACGACACCAAAAAATGGCGACAGAAGTTTGCTGGCCACCAGATATCCGCCACCGCCCGACGGGAAAAGGGCGATGATCTGCGAGTAGCTCGCGCAGATCACGAAAATGGTCACCAGGGTCGCAAGCGCCACAAACAGGCTCAGGTGCACGTTCGTGCCGAGGGCCTTGAAGGCCTCCTCCGGACCGTAGCAGGAGGACGACAAGCCGTCCGCCCCCAGCCCGACCCACGCGAACACCGCGGTCAGCCAGAGCTTGTGAAAAAGGTCGTGGTCGGAGAGCGACCGTTCCTTGCCGACGAGCAGGGTCTTTAGCGACATGGCTGGTGGGCGACAAACGTGAGCCCAAGCGTGCGGTGTCGCAGCTGCGACGCCGCGACCGCGGACGCGGACGGTATTGCGAGGCGCATGGCCCCTTCCGAAATGTGACTGCGCGAAACCAATGCGATGACCTGGATGGCCATTGGAATGTCTCCTGAGAGGGGTTCCGGGGGGCGTTCGGTATTCCCGAACCAGCCCGGCGAGCCCGTTGAAGTGGGGAGACCTTGGAGAACGCCAAGAGGGCGGCTCTAGTGGATCACCCTTCCAATTTGCCTGCGAGGTTAGCTGACGGGCTCGGTCTAGGAAGTGACCTTGTCCGCGGTTGCCCGCGGCCGTACGCCCCGTCCCCGGCATTGCCGAGGAATGTGGTTCCCCCGCGCGTCCACCCAGGAAGGGGCGGCCGCTTCGGCTGTGATCAAAGAACGCATTCCATTATCGCCGACGTTTTCCACCTCGCAATCCGCGCCACGTTTATATCCTGTTTATCAACCAGATAAAATTATTTATACCGCGGCACGTTTCCAAACCAACCCCAGGGTCAATCCGAAGCCAAGTAATTACCCGCCAGGCAGTTCTCAACAGACCACCTGGAGGGCAGCTCAAGGCCCTGAAAAATCGTGGTTTGCCGCTCTCGTCAGAGCGGCCCCGGAGTTCGGCGTTCGGGGCCGCGCGACAGGCCCGGGACTAGGCCAGAGCCGGGTAGTCGATATAGCCCTTGCCCGTGCCGCCATAAAACGTGTTCGGATCGGGCGCATTGAGCGGCGCCTTGGAGCGCAAACGCACCGGTAGATCGGGGTTGGCGATGAAGAGCTTGCCCCAGGCCACGGCGTCCGCACCCCCGGATTCGACCTCGCGCTCAGCCTGCTCGGGTGTGAAGGCCTCGTTGGCGATCACGACGCCGCCGAAGAGGCGCTTGAGCTCCGGGGTGAGGCGCGGTCCACCCTGAAGTCCCTCGCGGGTGAACATGAAGGCGATCCGGCGCCGGCCCAGCTCGCGGGCCACATATCCAAAGGTGGCCAGCGGGTTCGAGTCCCCCATGCCGTGCGAATCCCCGCGCGGCGCGAGGTGCACGCCCACACGGTCCGCTCCCCACACGGAAATCGCCGCGTCGACAGCCTCCAGCAGCAGCCGCGCACGATTTTCGATCGGACCGCCGTAGTTGTCGGTGCGCTTGTTGCTGCCATCCTGAAGGAACTGGTCGAGCAGGTAGCCGTTCGCCCCATGCAGCTCGACGCCGTCGAAGCCCGCCTCCAGCGCACGCTGCGCTCCGGCACGATAGGCCTCGATGATTCCGGGGATTTCGGCCAACTCCAGCGCGCGCGGCACCGGATAGGGCTCGGGCTTCCCCAGCAAACGGACGCGGTCGGGCACGGCAAGCGCGCTCGGGGCAACCGGCTGGCGCCCGTCGAGATAGAAGGAATGCGAGACCCGACCCACATGCCAGAGTTGCAGCAGGATCCTGCCTCCCGCCTCGTGGACCACACGCGTGACACCTTTCCAGCCCTCAACCTGCTCACGCGACCAGATCCCCGGAGTGTCCGGATAGCCAACCCCCATCGGATCCACCGAGGTGGCCTCCGACAGGATCAGCCCGGCTCCGGAGCGCTGGCGGTAGTATTCCGCCATCATCGGCGTGGGGACGCGCCCGGCCCCGGAGCGGCAGCGCGTGAGCGGTGCCATGACGATTCGGTTGGGCAGCGCAAACGCACCCGCCGTGAGAGAAGTATGAAGGATCGACATTTTTGAACTTTGGAAAACGACATCATGATGCGCCTGTCCCCTCACCGCAAGCGCCCCCCCTCCCCGACCCCCGGAAGCGCTTCACCCAGACGAGAAAACGCATGCCGCCAATTGCGACAAACGCCGGATTTGCGCCCCCGCAGTCGCGTGTGCCTGTGCGAACGATTGTCAGGCGGACCGCCCCGCGCCATGATGGAAGCCATGACACGTCCGCCCTCGGTCTCCGATCTGTCCAAGATGATCGATCATTCGTTGCTGCACCCGACGATGACCGACGACCAGATCCGTGCGGGGCTCGCGCTTGCGCGGCGCTGCGCCTGCGCCACCGCCTGCGTGAAGCCCTACTCCGTCACGATGGCGACGGAGTCGCTCGCCGAGTCGGGCGTTGCCGTCTGCGCGGTCGTGGGCTTTCCACACGGGAATTCCACCACCGGGCTGAAAGTGCTCGAGGCCGAACGGGCGATCGCCGACGGGGCCACCGAAATCGACGTGGTGGCCAATGTTGGCAAGGTGCTCGGCGGCGATTGGGCCTACGTCACCGATGAACTCGACCAGGTCAACCGGGCCTGCACCGCCCGCGGCGCCCTGCTCAAGGTGATCTTCGAAAACGACTATCTCCAGGACGAGTCCATCATCCGCCTGTGCGAAGTCTGCACGGACCTCGGCATCGCCTTTGTGAAGACGAGCACCGGCTACGGGTTCGTGAAACAGGCGAGCGGCGACTACAATTATCGCGGCGCAACCGACGCCCAGCTCGCGCTCATGCGCGCCCACAGCGGCCCGCAGGTGCAGATCAAGGCCGCCGGCGGCGTACGCACCCTGGACGACCTGCTGCGCGTTCGCGCCCTCGGAGTCACGCGCATCGGCGCCACCGCCACCGAGGTCATCCTGCGCGAAGCAATCCGCCGGGGCCTGCCCGGCCCGGTGCCGACGGGGCTGAGCGCCGGCCCCACGGCCGGGTCACGGGCGCCTGGATACTGATGCGGCCGTGCGGCGCGGGCCGCCATCGCACTCAGAACCGCACCGGCACCGGTGCGTAGAACAGCTGAGGATCGCCCTGGGCGACACCCTCGACGTTGGCGCGGATCCGCCGCATGATCTCCTCGCGCAGCGCCTCCGGCCCCTGGCTCGCCTGCAACAGCTCGAAGCCGTTCGAATCGACGTGGATCGTGCAGGATCCGATCCCCGCACCGCGTTGCGGCACGAATGTGAAGTCGAAGGTCTTGGGCTGACCCGCCTTCAGCGAACCGATCTCGCGGACGAGCAGGGTCGGCTTCCGCGAGGCACCGCTGATCTCGAACGCCGCGAACACGTGCTCCAGCAACACCGGCGCACACAGCGTCCCGGAGACAATCCTCATACTCGTCTCGAGCCCGTCGACCCCCGAGAGATGCACGGTGGACCGGTCGATCGACAGGCCCTCGACCCGCACCACGACGGGCGGGGGCATTCCCCGCCAGTAGCGCTTCACCACCTCCGCGATTCGAAACGCAACGGACGAGGCCTGGACCAGTTTGCCGTTCTCGAGGACGAGCGGCACCTCGCGCGTCACCGCGGAGACCGGACGCCAGTCGCGGTCGGACCGGGCCAGGAGCACGGTGATGTTTGCCTGTGCGACCGGGGCAAATGCCGCGGCCAGCAGCATCAGGAGCATCGGTTTCATCGCCTTGGATTTTTAGCTCCAATGCGGCCTGAAATCCAGCCCGGCCCGCGGGCGACACGTGCCGCCCGGCCTGCTCAACCGTGGCCGCGATCAAGCTTGGGATCAAACTGGACCGCGATGTCGACCCGGCACGTGCAGGGCTTTCCGTTCACAACCTTCGGGATGAAGAAATAGTCCGACGCCGCCCGCTCGGCGGCGACTGCATAATCCTGCGTTGCACCCTTGACAGCATGCGCCGCCGACACGGACCCGTCCGGGGCGATCGTGGCGATCACATCCACCTGGCGCACGGGCGAATCGTCCCGCATCGAGGCGGGGCGAGCCGGCGGCTGCGTGAAGTAAGGGATTGGGCCCGCATTTTTAACCCCGGCGAGATGAGCCTGAATGCGCCGCTCGATGTCCCGCCTGATCGCCTTCGCGCCAAGGCGAGTTTGAAGAAGTTCGAATCCGTCCGAGTAGACGTGCACGAAGGCGCTCGCGAGCCCCGACATTCGGTTCGGCGGGACCGCGAACTCAAAGCTCGTGTCCCGATGCGCCCGGAGACGCCCAATTTCGCGCACCATCAGAGCTTCGCCACCCGAGGGAAGCGAGAAGTCGAACACCACGTAAACGTCCCTGAGGGAAACCGGCGCACGAACTGAGCCGGAGATCACTTGGACATCGTGCTCCATCGTTCCCGTCGAGTTCATGTGCATCGCCGCCCTACGCGAGTCGATGTCATGCACGTCCACGATTGCGGGGGCCGGAACGGTTTTCCAGTAGTTCGTAACCTTGACCAGGCGGTAGCCTCCGCCCGAGGCCTCCACCAGTCGTCCATGCTTCGTGACAAGCGGGACGGAATGATTGACCGCCGAGACCGGCAGCCAGGCGCCATCGCTGCGGGCGAGCAGCACGGTGGTGTCTGCCCGGGCTGCGAACGCACCCAGCAGGACCAGGAAAGTTGTCGCGAATAATCTCATGAAAAGCAGAAGGACCGCTTCCGATCACCGCGACGGTTGCGGATCGAGCACCACCGGGATGTTGACCTTGCAGTTGGTCGGCACGCCTTGCTCGATCCTGGGAAGAAAGTACGAGGCAAGCACGGCATTCACCGCGGCGTCGGCCTGGTCGGCTGGCGTGCCCGGCGCGGCCACGGCCTCGGGCACCGAACCGTTTGCGAGAATCGTCGCGTGCACGATCACGATCTTTCGGGCCCCCAATTTCCGCACCGACGCGGGAATCTTCGGCGGCGTCAGCACGTAGGGCCGGGGATTTTCATTCGCCACGCCCTCCGTCTCGGCGCGGATGTGCCGCGCGACTTCCGAGTTGATGTAGCCCCATCCCTCGCGGGGAAAGAACAGCTCGAGACCCCGGCAATAGAAATGAACCTTGTAGCCCTTGATGCCCAAGTCCGCGTTCAGTTGGACGTGATACTGGAAAAAATCCGGTTCGTAGGACTTGAGGTCGCCCACCTCCCTCACGAGCACGGTCTTCTTCTCGTCCTGGCCGTTGAACACGAAAACCGCAAACACGTCGGGCAGATCAACGGGAGAGGTGATGACCGCGTCGATGTCGAACTCCCGGTTCAGAATGGCGGTGTCCCCTACGATCACCTTGCCCTCGCTCCGCACCCGCATGTGGTCCATCTGGATGATGACCGGAGGCACCATTCCCCGGCGGTAGGTTCCGATTTGTCGCAGCGCATAGAGACCGGGTTCGGCTCGGGCCAGGGCGTTGTTGGACAGCACGTAGGGGACGCTACCCTCGACCTTGACGACGGGGAGCCACTGGTTGTGAAGGCGGGCAAAGACCACGGTGGTGTCGGCCCGCGCGACAGCGGCAAACACGGAAGTCAAGGCGGCGGCAATCAAGCCGGCGCAAAGAAGGGTATGGCGGAGCATCGCAGGAGGCTGGTGTCAGACCAGCCAAGGGAGGCCGCCGACGCCTGGCAACTCCCGAAACAGGGGGGGCCGCGAAGCCCCTTGTGTCACCAACCGAGTGCCTTGCGGAAGCGGGGCTCCAGCTCCGTCGCCATCGCCTGGTGCTCCGCCGCAGTCGGATGTGCGTCGTAAGTATGCCCCGGGTAGTGGCGCACTGGCGCCACCTCGACGCGCGGGTCGTCCAGCTTCTGAGCCACCTCGGCGATGTAGGCGGTGAGCACCGAGCCGCGCGGCGGTTTGCCCGGCTCGTCCCACACGATCGGCGAGCCGATCAGGAAAATCCAGGCGTTCGGGGCGTCGCGCCGGATCTTGCGCACGAACTCGACGTAGGCGTTCACGAACTCGTTCTGATCGGGGATGCCCTGGCTGAAGTCGTTTGTGCCAAGGCAAATTCCAATCGCGTCCGGCACATAGCGGCGAGGATCCCAATGCGACTTTGGATCGTCAGGCAGGGCGCGTTCGTAAAACTGGGGGGCATTCGTGGTGTCGCGGATCCCCTGCCAGTCGCGGATCACCCCACGGCCGCCGTAGCTCACGAGGGCGACCTGGGCGTGCAGGCGGCGGGCGAGTTCCATGCCGTAGGACAGGTTCGCATCCGAGCGCTGGTTGCCCAGCTGGGGCTCGCCGGGCCGCACGTCGATCGAGGAGCCACAGGTGATCGAGTCGCCTATGAACATCAGCTTGCGCGCCGGAAGCGGATCGGGGGCCAGCAGCCTGCCTCCCGCCCCCAGTTCAAAACCCTGCACCTCGCACACACCCTCCCAGCTCTCGGTGCGCCGCACAATCTCGATGCGATGAACGCCGGCCGTTGCGGCGTGAAAAAGCGGATACACGCCCTCGCCCTCCTTCGCCTGCAGGCGGAGGGGCGCCGAGCCGTCCACGCTGACGTCGAAGTACACGTCGTTCGACGAGGCCTTCACGCGAAAATCCAGCGCGGAGGCCTCGACCTTCAAATGCAGGATGACTCCCGGAAAGCCCATGCGCACGCCGCCCTCCGGGGTCGTCGCGTATCGGCCCTCGACGAGGACCTCGGGCGAGTCGGCCTTCACGAAACCCGCCGAAGCGGCGCCCTCCCCTTCCATCGCGAAACAGGCACAGACCAGGGGTCCGAGCAGCAGGATGCGGGTGAGCGGCGGCAGCAGAGGTTTTCGTTTCATGGGGGGGAGAGCCCGGCAAGAAGGGCGGGCCGGTGCGCGCTTGATAGGATGAAGGGGGGGCCCTGGCAAACCGAAGCTGGCTCCGACGTTTGAACGGAGGCGGGGCGGTTCGCGCTGGGTGCTTGCCTTTGGCCGCACAGCGGCCGTTTTAGGACGGCGACCGCCCCTTCCTTGCACGCCGCGTGCCGGATGGCGCTCCGATCTCCATGAATGCCTCCTCCCTCGCCAATCCCGCCGTCCTAACCCAGCCCGTCTACGAACCGGGCAAGCCGATCGAAGATGTCGCCCGCGAGCTGGGCCTGGATCCGGCCTCGATCATCAAGCTGGCCTCGAACGAAAATCCGCTGGGGCCCTCGCCCCTCGCCGCAAAGGCGGCCCGCGAGGCCGTGGCCGACGGCCAGCTCTACCCGGACGGCGGCTGCTTTCGTCTTCGCCAGAAACTCGCCGCAAAGTTCGGCGTCGACTCCACACAGGTCGTCGTGGGCAACGGCTCCAACGAGATTCTGGAACTGCTCGCCCACGTCTTTCTGCGCCCTGGCGACGAAGCCGTGATGGGAGACCCCGCCTTTGTCGTGTACAAACTCGCCACGCTCCTGTTCGGAGCCAAGCCGGTGGAAGTCCCGCTCGTCGCGCACACGCACGACCTCGCGGCCATGGCCAGGGCCATCACCCCCCGCACGCGGCTCGTGTTTGTTGCCTGCCCGAACAATCCCACCGGCACCGCCAACAGTGAAACCGAGTTGCTGGCCTTCGCGCGCGCCCTGCCCGAACACGTCGTGCTCGTCTACGACGAGGCCTACGCGGAATACGCCGAACACGCCCCCGACCTGCGCCCACTCCTGC
>JAJXYI010000347.1 GCA_021780625.1 bacterium
CCGATCTGTTTCATTTCAGCCCCGCGCGTAACTGGACAAACGATCCCAACGGACTCGTGTATTACGCGGGCGAGTACCACCTGTTCTTCCAGTACAACCCCTTCGGCGACACCTGGGGCCACATGACCTGGGGGCATGCCGTGAGCCCCGACCTGGTTCACTGGAGGGAACTCGCGCCCGCCATTCCTGAGGCGGACCACGTGATGATCTTCTCGGGCAGCGCGGTGGTCGATTGGAACAACACCAGCGGCTTCGGACGCAGGGGGAAGCCTCCTCTGGTTGCGATCTACACGGGGAACCGCACCGACAGGCCGCTTCAGTATCAGGAGCTCGCCTACAGCACCGATTCCGGCCGGACCTGGACCAAGTACGCGGGCAATCCGGTGCTCGATATCGGCGACTCCGATTTTCGCGATCCCAAGGTGTTCTGGTACGAGCCTGGTCACCACTGGATCATGGCTGTGTCGTGGCCCAAGCATCACGAGGTGCGCCTGTACTCCTCTCCGGATCTCAAGCACTGGACGCATCTCAGCGACTTTGGACCGGCGGGGGCCGTGTCGGGCGTCTGGGAATGTCCGGACCTGTTCCCGGTGCCGGTCGATGGACGGCCGGGTGAGAGCAAATGGGTGCTGACGGTGAACATCGGTTCGGGCGCCCCGGCGGGCGGTTCGGGCTGCCAGTATTTCGTGGGCTCGTTCGACGGCGTGAGGTTCGTCCCCGATCGCGCGCCCGATGGCCTGTCGATGCCGACCGAGTGGGCCGACTGGGGGCCGGATTTTTATGCGGCGGTGTCGTGGAACGACGTGCCGGCACGGGACGGACGGCGGATCTGGATCGGCTGGATGAGCAACTGGGAATACGCCAAGGCCATCCCGACCTCGCCGTGGCGCAACGCGATGACGCTCCCGCGTGTGCTGTCGGTCCGCATGACCCCACAAGGCTGGCGCCTGGTGCAGCGTCCGGTGCGCGAACTGCGGGCGCTGCGGGGAACGGGTTGCTCGGTGGCGCTCGGCCCGACGAAAGGCGCGACGGCGCTGTCCGGCCTGAACCCCGCGCTCACCGGGCCCTTCGAATTCGAGGCGGACCTGACGCCGTCGGCCGACGCAGACTTTGATTTGCGGATTCAGACCGGCGCCGGCGAGCGGACGCTCCTGCGCGTGAATGTCGCCAAGGGCGAACTGAGCCTCGACCGGCGGCACTCGGGTGACGTCGCGTTCGATCCGCACTTTGCCGGCGTCTACAGGGCGCCGCTGCGCCTCATCGACGGCCGGGTGCGGCTGCACCTGTTCGTCGATCGTTCGTCGATCGAGGTCTTCGGGGCGGACGGCGAGACGGCGTTGACGAGCCTGGTCTTTCCGAAGGGAACGGAGCAGCGCCTGAGTCTCGATGTGCAGCGCGGCAGCCTGAGCTCCGCCCGCTTTCGCGCCTGGCCGCTGCGCTCGGCCTGGCCGGCGAAGCCCTGATCTCACGCCACTCCGGGCGCCAGGTCGTCGCGGCGCTTGGGAGGCGCAATCGAACAAGGGAGTGATCCTCCTTTTCCAAGGCTACAGCGAAGGCAGGTGTCTCTGTGGATGAAATCCAACTGCGTTCGTTAGGTTCGTGGGCGGTGAGTTCGCCAACGTGCAGGGCGTTGATTGGATTCGCACCCCAGCGCGGGTCTATCGCCGTCCGGAATCAGATCGGGAACGGCGCGCGGGACAGGGGGCGGACGGCGAGGGCGAGCAGTTCGCGTTCGCTGTCGTCGCCGGCGATGCGGTTGGCGTGGATTGCGTGGCAGGTGCAGCAGCGGTGGACGAGCAGCCATTCGCCGTCGGGCCGGGCACTGACCGCGATCGGTTCCATCGACCCGCGGCAGTCGGAGGCCCGATCGCCCGGAGTGTCGTCAAGATGGACGCTCCACAGGCACCAGGGGCAGTGGTTGCGATGCAGCGTGCCGGGCGCATCGAGCGAAAACTCGGTGCCGCAGTGTCGGCATTTCAAATACGAAGGGGACGCGGTGCGGTCGCGGTGACACGCGTAGCGGAAATCTGATTTGGACATGGGATGCGGGATCCCGGCGCATGGGTCTATGGCACCGCACCGTCGGTGCGGCCTGCATCTCCGCCTGGGCACGCGTCCCTGCGCCTGCTCGCTGCCATGGTCGCCGGGCACCATGGGCTTGGGATGCAGGGGAGGGCACCGCGTCGGCGGTCCAATCAGACAAGGCTCAGCTTCGTCGTCACACCTCCTGAAACGGCACACGGGCCGAAAACCTCAAGTGGTCCCCGCTGAAGCGCTCGCAGGTGTTTCAGGCCCCGCCCATCGCCTGGGCGACGAGGTCGTAAACCTCCGCCCAGTTGTGCGCGCGCAGTTTCGCGTCGAGGTGGCGGTTGGTGGAGTTTTCGAACACGATGCAGGGCCGGTTCGCCCGCTCGAAGGCCTTGATGTTCGAGGGGGAGTCGTCGATGTAGAGATCCGCGTTGATCGACGTCTTGTCCTTCACGAAACACAGGTCGATGTAGGGGATGTCGTGCTTCTCGAGCCACTGGGCGGTCTGCATCACGGTCACCTCGTGCAGTCCGCCGACGTAAAGCCGGTGCGTGATGATCCGGATGTGCACGCCCAGCCGAGAAAGACGCCTCAGTTGGAAC
>JAJXYI010000388.1 GCA_021780625.1 bacterium
TCCCTCATCGTGGTCCGCGGCCGGTCATAGGGAAGCTCGAGGAGGATCGAGTAGCGGGGGCCGCAGTTTGTGCAGTTGATAAATGGATACCGGTGCCGCCGGTCGCCCGGGTCCGTGAGTTCGCGCCGGCAATCGGGGCAGAGTGCGAGGTCGGGCGTGGCCTGGACGCGCGCCGGGCCGTCGCCTCCGTCGCTATCGAGGATGGCGAAGCCGGCTGGGACGTCTCCATCCGCGTCGCCGGCGGGTCGGGATTCCACGGCGGCGATCCGGGCGGCCGATGGGGCCTCGGACCGCAATGCCCACTCGAACTGGTCGAGCACGTCCGCTGGAGCCACCGCGAGGATGGAGACCCCGTCGGGCGTGTTGCGAACCCAGCCGGACACACCGGTGCGTGCGGCCAGGCGCGCGACAAACGGGCGGAAGCCGACGCCCTGCACCACGCCGCCCACGGTGATGAGACGCCGGGGGGCGTCCGCTCCGGGAAGAGGAGCCATCGCGTTCAGCACACTCCCCGCAGGTAGGCGAGCCAGGCGTCCATGCCCTCGCCCGTCTTTGCCGAAACCTCCAAGACCTCGGCCTGCGGCGCGGCGCGGCGGATGTTTTCGAGGGCGAGTCCGCGGTCGAATTCCATCGTCTCCGCCACGTCGATCTTCGTCAGCAGCACGGCGTGCGCGCTGCTGAACATGGGCGGGTATTTCAGCGGTTTGTCCTCGCCCTCGGTGCAGGAGACCAGGGTGACGCGCCGGTTTTCACCCAGGTCGAAGGAGGCTGGGCAGACGAGATTGCCGACGTTCTCGATGAAGAGCAGCCGTACGTCGGCGAGTGGCACGGCATCCATGGCCCGCGAGACCATCGAGGCGTCGAGGTGGCAGGCGCCGCCGGTGGTGATCTGCGCGACCGGCACTCCAGGACGGCGGAGCCGCCGGGCGTCGTTTGCTGTCTCGAGGTCGCCGACGAGGACGGCGGCACGGAGGTCTGCCGGGAGGAGGGCGAGGGTCTTCTGGAGCAGGGTGGTCTTCCCGGCGCCGGGCGAGGACACGAAGTTGAGGGCCCGGATGCCGAGCTGCGCGAGGTGCCGCCGGTTCTGCTCGGCCCGCCGGTCGTTCTCGTCGAGGATCCGCAGGTTCAGGTCCACGCTGCGCACGCCCGGAAGGACATCGCCCGGCGGGCGGGGGAGGGTGTCGTCGGGATCCCTGACGTCGACGATCACGATCTCGGGGGCTTCGCCGTCCCGCGATTGGAGGGTTTGGTTTGGGGTATTCATGAAAAGGTTACGAGAGCTCCAGGCGCGCGAGCTCGAGTTCCCTGCCTCGGAGCAGGGCGGCGCCCAGCGCCCCGCAGCGTGGGCACTCGAACAGAAGCCCGTTTTCGGGCGTGTAGTCGCTTGAGCAGGACGAACAGCGCGCCACGGCGGGCACGGACTCGATCTCGATCTCCGCGCCTTCCGCGGGACCGCCCGGCAAGAGCAGCTGCAGCGCGAAGTCGAGGGCGCCGGCTTCGATGCCGGACAGCGTGCCGACACGCAGCACAATCCGGTGTATCCGCGTGGCCCCGGCGCGTCGCGCCTGCTCTGCGGCCTGCTCCAGCGCGGCCTCGGCTATGCCCGCTTCATGCATGCCCCGACCCTTGCTCTGGCGCGCCGGGCTGTCCAGCGGACTAAATGGGATCGAATCTGATTTATGTCTTGCCGGACGCATTACGCAGCTTATGCAGAATATTAGAAAGATAAGATATTGTCTTATCATGCAACCACCCCTTGCGCTTTGGAAAATCCAGTTTTCCGGGCGCAGCTCCAATGAATGCTCTTCCTTCTCCGACCCAGACCGGAGGACCTACGCTCTGGGAAGAAATGCGTGCGCGCGGCGTGAGCCGGCGTGATTTTCTGTCGTTCTGTGCATGGATGGGCGCCCTGCTCGGGCTTGAGTCGACCGGCGCCGCCCAGATCGCGAAGGCCCTCGAGACCAAGCGGCGTCTCCCGATCGTGTGGCTGCATTTCCAGGAATGCACCTGCTGCAGCGAGTCGTTCATCCGCTCCTCGCACCCGATCGTAGCCGACATCCTCCTCGACAAGGTGTCGCTCGACTATTCCGAGACACTTCAGGCCGCCGCCGGATTCCAGGCGGAGGAGTGCATGCAGCGAACGATGAAGGAAAGCTATGGGAAATACCTGCTGATGGTCGAGGGCTCCGTCCCGATGGCCGACGACGGCATTCATTGCTGCGTCGGCGGCCGGAGCGCCCACCAAATCCTCGAGGAGGCGGCGGCCGGAGCCATGGCCATTGTCGCCTGGGGAAATTGTGCCAGCGCGGGGTGCGTGCAATCCGCGCGTCCCAATCCGACCAGCGCCACCCCTATCCACAAGCTCGTCGCGGGCAAGCCGGTGATCAACGTCCAGGGATGTCCCCCCATCGCGGAGGTGATGGCCGGAGTCGTCGTCCATCTGCTGGCCTTCGACCGCATCCCGCTGCTCGATTCCCTCGGAAGGCCCAAGGCTTTTTACTCCCGCCGAGTCCACGACACCTGCTACCGCCGCCCGAACTATGACGCGGGCCTTTTCGTTGAGTCCTTTGACGACGAAAACGCCCGCAAGGGCTATTGTCTCTACAAGATGGGATGCAAAGGG
>JAJXYI010000506.1 GCA_021780625.1 bacterium
CACGTCGATCGTCTGCTTGGCCGCAAGGCGGGCCTTGTACCAGTCGCTGTCGAGCAGGTTCTCGCGCGTGAAGAGCGCGCGGATCGCGGGATCCGACAGGCCGCGGCCCTCGAACTGGTCGTCGCGCATGATGTGCAGCAGCGCGCGGAGCGGAGGGCAGGCCAGCTCGATCGAGCCGTCGTTGAAGTAGTTCTGTGCGACGCGGCGCTGGGTCGCGACGACGTTGTCCACGCTGTCCGCGAAGCAATTCGCGTCCTGGAGCTCCGGCCGGAGCATCTCATCGGTGAAGACCGAGTGCGGCTGGTTGAAGATGCGCCCGCAGAAGTGAGTGACGAACTCGCGCGTGATGCGGTACCCGAGGCGGCTGGCGAGCACGGTGCGCCCCTTGTGGGTGACATCCATGCAGCGCTCGAGGTAGCCGTTCTCGATCAGGTACTGCGGATCGCGCTCGGGGATCGTCATGCGGCTCCAGACCTCGGGCACGAGCAGGCTGATGTCGTGGTCGACGCGGACCTTGGGACCCACGTTGCCGGCGGAGGAGATGAAGCCCGCGTAGCCGGTGACGACATACGAGACGAACGCGCCGTTGAGGTCGTAGATGGGCGGCAGGGCGTTGAAGGGGCCCTTGGTGAGGGCGCCCTCGGAGCCGGCGCCCGTGGTGGAGGGCGACTTGCCGGTCATGGAGCAGATGAACTCCATGAACAGCTCGGGGAGCTCCATGTAGTGGAGCGGATTATACGAGGCGATGGGGCGGATCCCCGCCGCGGGATCGGCGGGGTTGTTGCGGCGTCCAGCGAGGACCGCGTTGACGGGAGTCGGCGCGGGGCTGGAGAGCGGCACGCGGCGCCACAGGTGCATTCCGATGTGCGCGCAGCGCGTCTCGAGCGGAGCGAGCAGGTCCGGGCGCACCTGGAGGTAGCGCGGGTTCTTGGAGGGCTTGCCGTCGATCACACGCGGGGCGGCGGAGCACACGAAGTAGGCCGGCTCGGTTTGGGCGGCCATCTCGCGCACGAGGGTCTGCATCGGCTCGGTAAAGGCGTCGAAGCTGACGGCCTCCTCGACCATCTCGCGCGCCTGGTCGGCGGTGAGCGGCTCGTAGTTGGAGAAGAAGTTGCCGGGCTGCGCGAAATCGTGCTCGGTCTGGTGGTCGTAGCCGCGATTGATGGCGTCGTCGGGACGCTGGAAGAGCCGGTATTCGCAGTTCTGGACCAGCTTGACGGAGCCCTTCGGCTGATGGTGGTTGAGTCCGGTCAGCTGCGTGGCGGGCACGACGACGGAGGCGGAGATGTCGTCCTCCATCTGCACCTTCTGCGCGGGGTTGAAATCCTTGCGAAGGCTGAAGGTGCGCCAGGAGCCGTCCTTGCTGAAGCCGACGCGCAGGATCTGCGCGTTGAGCTTGCGGCCGTCGTAGCGCAGCTCGTTGGCGGGGCAACCGTCGATGACGTCGACGCTGAAATGCTCGCGCCAGTGTTCGCCCCAGCTCGGCTCGTAAAAACGCTTGAGCACGAAGACCAGCTCCTTGACGTGGGGCGCGATGGTGCCGAGCCACGTGTTGTACTCGTCGGTGTAGTCGCGCACCGAGGGGGTGAGCAGCTTGATGACGGAGCCCAACGAGCGCTTTTCGCTCAGGATCAGGCGGGTGTCGGTGCCGCGGCGCTCAGGGCTGCGGAAGCGCTGGGAGTAGTCGCGGCGGAGCAGGGCGTCGACGGCGTCGAAGTCCTTCTCGATGTCGGCGACGAAGACCGGCCCGGAGAGGATCGCGTCGGTGATGGGCTTGGAAATCTCCGACTTGCCGCCGCCGGACACGGTGCAGGGCTTGTGGCAGTAGGTGGTCTCGGGAACGGTGCCGACGAGGCGCCAGCCGAGGTTGCCGCGTGGCTTCTCCAGTCGGATGCGGTAGCCGTTGGGAAGCATGTACACGTGTCCGACGCGCAGGCGCAGCGACACGGTCTTGTCGCCCTGCTGCCAGGAGGCGCGCTGGCGCTCGAGGTTGAACGAGGTGTTGTGCGGCACGTACACCAGCTCGGGGCAGGTGCGGTCGCGGTAGCAGCCCTCGGGCATGCGCTCGGCGGTGCCTTCGAGTAGGGCGAGTGAATCCTCGAGGGTGTGGACCTCGCGCGAGAGGGCCTGGATGCGGTCGGCGGTGATTTCCCCGGCGAGATCATAGCTGGGGAACACCAGGGCGCCGCCGGCGTGTTCCTCCTCGGCGATGCCGTAGAGGTTCGCCGAGTAGCTGATCTGGGTCTTCACCTCCTTCTTGCAGTAGCCGAAGTAGTTGTCGGAAATGATCGTGACGATCACGCCGGAGGTGTCGCGCGCGGTGATCTTGAAGGCGGAGCCGTCGTTGTACCGCTCGGCGGGGTCCTTCCAGCACATGCCGTCGCGTCGCTGCGCTTCGGTGGCGTGGTCGTAATCGGGCAGCCCGAGCTCCTTCTTCGTGAGCCGGGTAAGGTGCGGGGCGAGGATGACGCAGCCGGTGTGGCCGGTCCAGTGCGCCGGGTCGAGGGCGGCGTCGTTCTCGGGCAGCATGGGGTCGCCGCCGTTGCCGAAGATGCTTTCGACGAAGTCGAGGTTGCTGACGAGATTGCCCGGGACGAAGAAGCGCACCTC
>JAJXYI010000421.1 GCA_021780625.1 bacterium
GCCGCGTCAAACGCGTGACTGTCGCCCAGCAAATGCTCGTACTCGCAGGTGCCGTTGATGAAGACCGGCTTCCCGTTGAGCAGGAACTGTCCCGGCGGACCTCCGGGCGCGGGCCAGTGGATCGTGCGGATGCCGAAGGTCGTCTGCACGCGATCCTGCACGCCCGAGGCGTCCGAAATCACGGTGTCGAGGGTGTACAAATACGGCGACTCGAGCGACCACAGGGAGACGCCCTTGAGCGGCGCGGGATCCTGGCGGACGCGCGCCACCGAACCCGCGGCTACCGTCGCCGTCGAGGAGAACTCCGCCACCGCGCGGCCCGAGTGGTCGACCACACGCGTATCCACCGTGACACGGCGCGGTGCCGCATCGTCGTTGATAATCGAGGTCGTGACGTGGAGCGCGGCGGAGGCCGCGTTGGCGTCGTCATCGTTCCAGACGTGCACGCCGAACGGCGTAACGCGCACCGCCGACGCGGTGATCAGGTGCACGGGCCTGAAGATACCCATGGGCTGGCTGCCCTCGGAGAACCCAGGGATCTTCGAACAGCCGCCGCAGACCCAGGGCAGGTCCTGGATGTCCGCGGGATGGTCGGCCCGGACCGCGAGCTCGTTTAGACCGCCAAAGCGCACCCAGGGCGTGACATCGAGCGTGAAGGTCGTCCGCCCGCCCGCGTGGGTTCCGGCAAGATGCCCGTTCACCCAAACGGTGGCATAGGAGCCGACACCCTCGAAATAGAGCAGGACATGCCGGCCCGCATCGGCGGCCGGGAGTTCGAAGCCGCGGCGGTACCAGGCCGTGCCGTGCAGGTTGCCGTGCACCAGCCCGTGCTCGCCGCCGTATTCGTCCCAATTGTGCGGCACGTCCACGGCCTTCCACGCATGGTCGTCGAAGCCGGCCCGCTGGAAACCATCGTAGCGGTGCGGATTCGCATCCTCCGCGGTGCGCCAACCGGCGTCCAGGGACCATTCGTGGCGTGCCCCGGGAGCCGCGGCGTCCCCGAACACGGCGACGGTGGTCAGAAGCGCGGCGGCGCCAAGGAGAAGACCGGTGAGGACGAATTTCAGGCGCTTCATCATGGATTCTCCAATACGCGGATCACGAGGGTGCCCCGCACCTCTCCGTCGACCACCTTCGGCTCGCCCTCGGGCCCCGTCTCGTCGGGACGCGCGGTCTTCGAACCCATCGCGGGGATCACCTGGTAGACGCCCAGCCCCGTGCGCGGGATGACCAGCACCGGGTCGAAGGCTCCGTCATGCGGGGTGTACACGCCCACGTAGGGCGCGCCTCCGCCGTTGAGAAACGCGAAGCGTCCTTCGGTCGTGGTAAAGCTCATCCAGGACCAGCCCGAAAACCAACCTTTGAACTCCGGGAAGGTCCAGTCCTGGCCGGGAATGTGGTTGTTGTACGCCGTGCTCCAGCGGGACAGCTCGGTGCCGCGCAGGCGGTTCTGCCAAACATGATACGGTCCGCCGCCAAACCACTCCTTCGACTCCATCTTCTCCTCCGGGTAGTCGAAATCCAGGCCGAGCAGGTCCACGGTTCCCGGCCCCTTGAAGGCATAGTCGAGGCGGATGTCGCCATCAGGTCCGATGGTCCAGCGGAGCTCCCGCATCAGTCCTTCGTAGGTCGCGGTCAGCACCACCGCGTCGCCCTCGTGCCTCTCGGTCCAACCGGTGAGGCGGCCAGAAAGCATGCCCGGCACAGGGACGAAGCCGCGTTCATAGCGGCGATACGCCACCAGACGCGGCCCGCCCGTCAGCGAAATCGCGCGACCGTCATGGGTGATCCCTTCGATTTCGCCCGTCGTGCGATCGAAGCGCACGGTTTCGCGTCCGTCCGTGACGACGGCCATCGGGCCGTGATCGGCCACCGTCACCACGGGAGGCGGCTCCGCGGGGAGCTGGATCGGGCTGGCGTATTTCGGAAAACGCGGCGACGTCGCGAGCGCCGCCCGGCCAATCGAGGAGAGCCCGGACCTCCACCGCCACGACCACGTCCAGAGCGCACGTTCGCGCGAATCGTATGCCGTCACGTATAGCACGTCCGCATCGCGCCAGTCGGCGGGGAGCGGCAGCGTGACGGTGCCGTCCGTACGCGGACCCACATCCGGACCGGGCACGCGCCCGTCGGCGAGGAGTGTGCGAAGCCCCGTGAGCGCACCCGGGGGGCCGAAGCGCATCAGACGCCAGGCGAAGGTGACGGTCTTGAGGTTCAGGAAATCGTACCGGTTGCGCACCGGCAGCGTGCCGTCAAAATTCGCTGGAAGTGCCGCGAGCGGTATCTGCACCGGCGACCAGATGTCCCGGATCGTGTAATAGCTCCCCTCCTTCTCCCGGTGCGGACCCACGATGCCGTCGGGGGCGAGATCGCCCTGGGCGTCGAGGCGCCCGTTCTCGTCGGTGCGCGCCACCGCCTCGTCGAGCCAGGCCCAGATGAAGCCGCCCGCGGCGAGCGGTTTCTCGCCCATGATCTTCCAGTAATCCTCCAGGCCGGCGCCCGCGCCACCGTCGAACAGGCCGTGCAGGAATTCCGTGGGCATGAAGATGTCGGGTCCCTGCGCGAGCTTCACGGTGTCCGCGTAATCGCGATAGTGCGCCG
>JAJXYI010000572.1 GCA_021780625.1 bacterium
TCGGAGGCCTCTCGCCCCCCCGCTCCGCAGGCGATCCGGCAGGCGCCGCCGCCGCCGGCTCCCCGGACTTTTCACCCGCCCTCCGCTCCGCCAACCGCCCGCACACCCTCGCCTGCCTGGCAGGATCACGCGCCGCGCGCCTCCCATCTTCCGCCCGCCTGGAAACTCGACGACGTCCGCCACTCGGGACCGCCCGCCTTCCCCGTGCCCCCGGCCAACGCCCGGCCGCCCCGCCTCCCCCCCGGCCAGAATCCGGGGTATGCACATCCGGCGCCGGGTCAGGACTCTCATCGCTGGGATCGCGACGGACGCGACCACCGCTGGCAGCCGCCCGTGAACGGCCAGCGCCCCGGCCAGGTTCGCCCGCCCGACGACCACCCGGGCCGCACCTGGGTGCCCGTCCCGGATCGCGATCATCGGCGCCGGACGATCGGCGTGCCACCCACGGTCGACCGCGATTCACGCGACCGCTGGCGCGACTGGGCACGGGACCGCGACCACGACCGCGATGCGTGGCGGCGCCATTTCCCGGTCAGGCCGCGCAGCTGGACGTACTGGGACCCCTACGGCTTCTACGACCCGTTCTGGGGCGGCACCACCGTGTGGTACGGCGGGTACTACGGCTGGTATCCGTATGGCGCGTATCCGTATGGCTGGTACCCGTACACGGCCCAGATGTATCCCGATTCCACCTACCAATCCTCGGCGACGTACGAGGTGACGCAGGAGGGAGGAACCGGTTCGGCCGAGGCCGAGCCCCCGGCCCCGGCGGTGCAGGTGGCGCCGCTGTATTTCCCGCCCACCCCGCCCCCGCTCGGCACGCCGCTTCCGCCGGAGATGCCGGCCGCGGGTCCCGCAGTGCCTCACAGTCTGGCGCCGTGGATCGACGAACCGTTCTACACGCCGCTTGCGGCGCGCCTGGCCTCCGGCCCGCTGCCGGGCGCCCTGCGGACGCGGCTGGACGCCTACGCGAGGGAAAAAGCCTCGGCGCTCGAGGCCCTTCGCCGCGAGATCGGCTCCGTCGCCCGCCTGGAGCCCGGCGCGCGCAAACAGGCGCTCCAGGCCTTCGCCCGAGCGCAGTCCGCGCGCCTCGCCGCGCTCGATGAGCAGGCCAATGCGCTCCGACGCAGCCTCGTCGAGCTCGCCGGCGGCGACGCCCCGTCGAATCCCTGGATCGGAGAGCGGACCTGGCGCCTGGGCACGCAGGCGGAGTCGCTCCCGGCGGACACGCTGCACGCCCTGCAATACCAGGTCGTTCGCGCCGCCGTCGCCTACGGGGAGGGCTTCCCGACCGCCTTCCGCTGGCTGCTTCGCGAGACCGCGATGGATCTCCAGATGAACGCGCTCGCGGCACCCGCGGGCGAGGCGCCGCAGGACCAGCCCTCAAGCCGGCTGGTGTTCTTCTCGCCCAGCACCTCGCGCGTCATCCTGCCCTCCACGCTTCCCCCCGAACTCGCCTCGGAATTCTCAGCATACGACACCGAGAAGCGCGACATCCGAGCGGAGATCGTCGCCTCGCTCACCCGCAGCGACAGCCTCACTTCCGACGGGCGCCGTCAGGCCAACCTCGATCTCGTGGTCAGGCTGACTCCCCGGCTCATGGCCCTCGAGGCGCTGGCCGACAGGATTCGCGACGAAGTGGCCGCCTCGCCGATGCTCCTGGCGCCGGAGCAGCGGATCGCCGTTCCTCCCGACCTCGCGGGCAGGCTCGACGCCCTGCTTCAGGAGCGCGGCCGGCTGCGCGCGCTGATCGCCTCCGAGTTCCAGAAACTCCAGGCGCTCGCCGCGCCCGCGACCCTGCGCATGCTTCCGCCGGCCTCGGGCACCCCCGACGAGGCGCTCACCATCTCGCTCACACCCCGCCTCGGCCAGTCCGAGGTACGCGTCTCGGAGATGCGCGACCAGCTCGAAGCCTTCAATCGCGAGTGGACTCCGCAGATCCAGGCAAATGAGGCCCGCGCAGCACAGCTTCGCGACGAGATTTCCCGGCGCTTCTCCTCCTTCCAGGGCGCGCCTGAGGGCCTGACGCCCGAGGCGGAATTCGACCTGTGCGCCAGCCAGATCCAGACGGACGGGGCGTGGCGCCTGTATGGCGACTACCTGGAGGCGCTCTTCGAGCCGGGGCTCTCCCCCGCGCAGCGCCGGCTCCTCTACGATGGAGCGATCCAGTCGCTCCACCTCCAACTGCCCCCCGGGGACACCACGTGGGGCGAGGGCGGCTGAACCCGCCGAATGAGTCCCGTCGCGGCTTGCGCTCTGAAGGGGCCGCCCTTACGACTGCCCTTCCTTAGCTCCGGAGCGGGCCGTCGCTCCGGGTTCTTTGACGATCCCAAGGGCCGGGTAACTCCGGCCCGGCATTCAAACACACCTGGAGAGGAAAGTCCGGACACCACAGGGCAGGATGCCGCGCGAGGTTCACCCCAAGCGCGGGCACCGCGGGTCAAGCCGCGGTGACGGACAGTGTCACAGAAAACAGGTAGCCGCGGGCGACGGTTTCGGCCGGAGCCTGCGGTGATAGTGAAAAGGTGGGGTAAGAGCCCACCGCGCAGGCGGCGACGCCTGCGGCACGAAAAACCCCGTCCGGTGCAAGGCAAAATAGGCGGCTGGGCTGCCCGTCCAACAGCCGCGGGTATGCCGCATCCCGTCGACACGGCGCGCTTCGGCGCGACGCGGCGGCGGGGCGGGCCTCCGAAAGGGGGCACGAGAGAAATGGCGGCCGCGTCTCCTTCGGGAGGCGGCACAGAATCCGGCTTACAGCTCCGGAGCTAAGGATCTCCCCCGCTCAGCCGGCGGCGGCCGCCGCCGTGGCGGCCGCGATCGCGGCGCCGATGCCGGAACCGTCCTTCGCCAGCATCGTGCTGACGCGCCCCCGGCCGGCCGGAAGGGTCTCGTCGATCGCCTTCTGTATCCAATCCGCATAATACGGCATCTTCTCGTAGAGCGAGCCGTCCACCGCGATGATGTGCTCCGAGGCCAGGCTCGGATCGATGTGGGTCAGCGTACCGCAGAAGGTCGCCGCGGTGAGACGCGCGGAACGCTCCACCAGCAGCGCGACCACCGTGCGCACAGCGGCCAGCCGCTCGCGATCGAGCGAGCTCCAGCCAAACGCGGCCTCCAGCGTGGCCCGGGTGGAGGACAGGCCGGCGTCGTCGGCAAGTATCGCCCCAACCTCGGGTCCCGAGAGCACGTCGCGGCGCCCGAGCGCCTCCGAGCCCGGCAGCAGCCCCTCGGACGCCATGTCTTGAAGCACCCGGCGCACGATTTCGCCGATGTACCGGCCGGAGCCCATTTTCTCGAGGCGCTGCGTGCCCGGACGCTCGCTGGCCTCGTCTAGCTCGCGGTCGAAGCGCGTCTGCGGCGCGCCGTCGAAGTTGCCCGACTCCATGTTCACGATCATCGGCTTCCCGGTGAGCGGGTGCACGGGCTCGAGGTAACAGGTGTTGTGGCCGGTGCCGCAGATCGAACCGACGTCAACGTGCGGACGCGTGAACGCCGCCGCGAGCAGGGTGCCGACCGTGTCGTTGAGAATTGCCCGGCTGCGCACGTGGGTCAGCCCCCGCTTCGCGAGCGCGCGGTCGAGCAGACTTCCGACCTCCTGCCCCTCGACGCCGGACGTGCGAATCTCCTTGGTCCAGAAAATCAGCCGCGCCTCGTTCACTCCGGTCTGGTTGCAGGGGAATGAGAACGTATGGCCCAGGTCGTACGAGACGCTCGGACGTGCGATCTCGGCCACGCGGTCCGCGATGAATCCAAACAGCCCCTCGGCGGTTGAACCCGCTCCGAGGTGATCGTACGCGCCGGCCGGATCGACCAGCGGCGCGCGCAGGATGCGTTTGGTGACCACCCCGCCGTGGCCGTCGAGCTCGGCCTCAAGGACGCGGATGTTCGTCCCGCCGAAATCGATCGCGATGACCGAGTCGTGCTCGTGTCCGTTCGGCGCACCCAGGAACGACGGCAGCATCTTCAGCGAGGAGGGGCGTCCCGCGAGGCCCGCCTCCATGGCCCGCGAAAACTCCGACGCGATGTTCCGAAGCGTGTCGGCGGTGAGATGGAACTCCTGCTTTCGCAGGCCTAGGTACGTGCTCAAGTCCATGGATCGAAATGGGGGAAACGTCCATTTGAGCCCGGCAGTCCCGCCGGGCTCAAGCCTGCATCCCGTCTGCGCGCCCCCGCTTTCGGGGGGGGCCGGTCAGCCCCGGTCGGTGTAGGCATCCATGCCCACGCACGAGCAGACGAGGTTGCGGTCGCCGTACACGTTGTCGACGCGTCCGACGCTCGGCCAGAACTTGGCCGCGCGGGAATGCCGGTCGGGATATGCGGCGAGCTCGCGCGAATAGGGATGGGACCAGGTGTCCGCGCAGACGACCGCGGCAGTGTGCGGAGCGTGCTTGAGGACGTTGTCGGCCTTGTCGGCGCGCCCCTCGGCGACCGCGCTCATCTCGCGATGGATGGACACGAGCGCGTCGCAAAACCGGTCGAGTTCGCGCCTGGATTCGCTCTCGGTCGGCTCGACCATGAGAGTGCCCGGCACGGGAAACGACATGGTCGGCGCGTGGTAGCCGTAGTCCATCAGGCGCTTGGCCACGTCCTCGACCTCGATTCCGTGGCGCTTCCAGGAGCGGAACTCGAGGATGCACTCATGGGCGACGAGGCCGCCCTCGCCCTTGTAGAGGACGGGGAAATACGGCTCGAGCCGGCGCGCGATGTAATTGGCGTTGAGGATCGCCCTGCGCGTGGCGTTGGCCAGACCGTCGGGACCCATCATGCGGATGTACATCCACGGGATGACCAGGATCGACGCGGAGCCCCAGGGGGCGGCGCTCACGGCGCCTCCGGTGAGCTCCTCCGAGGGCTGGACGACGGGGTGCCCGGGAAGAAATCGGGCCAGGTGGGAGGCCACCGCGATGGGACCGACGCCGGGGCCGCCGCCGCCATGCGGGATCGCAAAAGTCTTGTGGAGATTCAGGTGGCAGACGTCGGCACCGATGTGCCCGGGCGAGGTGAGGCCCACCTGCGCATTCATGTTCGCGCCGTCCATGTACACCTGGCCGCCCCGTTCGTGGACGATGGCGCAGACCTCGCGTATCGAGGACTCGAACACGCCGTGCGTGGACGGATAGGTGACCATCAGCGCAGCCAGCGACGCTGCGTTCGTCTCGGCCTTGGCCCGGAGGTCGCCGACATCGATGTTGCCCTGCGCGTCGCACGCGACCGCGACAACCCTGTATCCGCACATCGCGGCGCTGGCGGGATTGGTGCCGTGGGCGCTGGTCGGGATCAGGCAGACGTTGCGCGCGCCCTCGCCCCGGCTTTCGTGATACGCGCGGATGGCGAGCAGGCCGGAGTACTCGCCCTGCGAGCCGGCGTTGGGCTGGAGCGACACCGCGGCGAAGCCCGTGATCTCCGCGAGCCAGCGCTCGAGGTCCTGGACGAGGCGCCGGTATCCAGCGGTCTGCGACGCCGGGGCGAAGGGATGGAGCGAGGCCCACTCCGGCCAGCTCACGGGAAGCATCTCGGAGGTCGCGTTGAGCTTCATCGTGCAGGAGCCCAGCGAGATCATCGAGTGGCACAGCGAGAGGTCCTTCGCCTCGAGCCTGCGGAGGTAGCGCAGCATCTCGTGCTCCTCGTGGAAGGAATTGAAGACCGGGTGGCTCAGGAACGGCGAGGTGCGCGCGTGGGGAGCCGGCAGCGCGTCGGGGGCGCCGCCCGGCGAGGCCAGCTGGGATTCGACAGCGGCGAGCCGCTCCGAGAACACAGTGGTCGGCCCGAAGAGGCTCACCAGGTCGCGCACGTCGTCGAGCGTGGTGGTCTCGTCGATGGAGATGCCGACGGAATGGGCGTCGATGTGACGGAGATTGATCCGCTTGGCGGCGGCTGCGGCGAGCACCCGCCTGGCGTCGATCCCGCCGACGGTCAGCGTATCAAATACCGGCCCCGGGTTCCGCTCGATGCCAAGCGCGTCCAGGGACGCGGCCAGGAGGCCCGTGAGCAACGTCACACGGCGGGCGATCCGGCGCAGGCCGTCGGGGCCGTGATAGACAGCGTACATCGAGGCCATGACGGCCAGCAGCACCTGGGCGGTGCAGATGTTGGACGTGGCCTTCTCGCGACGGATGTGCTGCTCGCGCGTGCCGAGTGCCAGGCGAAGAGCCGGGTTGCCCTGAGCGTCCTTCGATACGCCGACGAGACGTCCCGGCATCTGGCGCTTGCAGGAGTCGCGAGTCGCCAGGAAGCCGGCGTGCGGTCCGCCGAATCCCATTGGCACGCCAAAGCGCTGGGCGGAGCCGACCGCGACATCCGCGCCGAATTCGCCCGGGGCGCGCAGGAGCGTGAGCGCGAGCAAGTCCGTGGCGACCACGCACAGGGCCCCCGCCGCGTGGGCGCGTGCGAAGAAGTCGGTGAACTCACACACATCGCCCCGGGTGTCCGGATACTGGACGAGCACGCCGATGAGGCCTTCGGAAGGCTGGAAGCCGCGGTGGTCACCGACGACCACCTCGATGCCGAGGGGGCGCGCCCGGGTTTTGACGATGTCGATCGTCTGGGGATGGCAGGCCTCGGAGACGAAGAACCGGCGGCCGCCGCCCTCCTTCATTCGTGCGCAGAGCATCATCGCCTCGGCGGCGGCGGTACCCTCGTCGAGCATCGAGGCGTTGGCGATCTCCAGGCCGGTGAGGTCGCAGACCATGGTCTGGAAGTTGAGCAGCGCCTCCAGGCGCCCCTGGCTGATCTCGGCCTGATAGGGCGTGTAGGCGGTGTACCAGCCCGGGTTCTCGAGGATGTTGCGCTGGATGACGGGCGGCGTGTGGGTCCCGTAATAGCCCATGCCGATGAAATTCCTGAAAACCTGGTTGTCTGCGGCGATGGCGCGCAACTCGGCCAGCGCAGCGCTCTCGCCTGCGGCGGCGGGAAGGTCGAGGGCGGGGCGCCGGATCGACGCGGGCACGGCGGCATCCGCCAGGGCCTCCAGGGACGAAAACCCGACCGTCGCGAGCATCTCGGCCAAGGCGGCGGAGGACTCGCCGGAGTGCCGGCGGGAAAACGTATCGAGCGGATCAAGCAGGTCTCGTTGGGAGCGCATGGAAACGGGAATCGCGCCACCCTATCCCCACGTCCCGCGCGCGCAATCGCGATCTGACCCGGGCGGCTCCCCAAGGGACGCCGCCCGGCGGAAGTCCATGATCAAGGCAGCAGATAGATCTCGGCCAGAGCCGTGCCCGAGGTGTTGTTCGCACCGCTGACGACCAGCGTGTAGACGCCGGGGTTGAGCGTGACGAGCATCGCTGAATCCGTCGAACCCGACGCGAGGGCAAAGTCGCCCGTCTGGGTGAACGCCGCGTCGAGCTGGCCCGCATCCGCAAGCACCTGCGAGGAGGTGAGCGCGGTCTGGGTCTCCCAGTTGTCGTTGGCGGCGATCTTCGTCGAGATGCCGTTGCTGATCGAATAGAGCGCGATCTTGGGATCGCTCAGCGGGGCGGCGACGCCCTGCGCGGCCAGGCCGGGGCCGACGCCGCGCACCAGCACGCGCTGCGGCACGGTACCTCCCACCACGAAGCCCGCGGTGAGCGTGGTGCCGTCGCCGGAGACATAGCCGTTGCAGGAAAGGCCCATCATCTTCGAGGCGGCAGTCGTGCTGTCGGCATCGTAGATTTCCGACAGGATCGTGCCGCCGTTTCCTGACGCGTCGGAAGACTGCATCGTATAGAGGCCGGGTTGGAGCGTCTGCACGGTCGCCGCGTCGGCGCTGCCCTGATTGAGCGGGAAGTCGCCCACCGCCGCGGAAACGGCGGTCACGGTGGCGTCGTTGTTCCAACCCTGGTTGGTGACGATCGGCGCAGCCGTCGACGCCTGGTTGTAGAGCTTGAGCAAGGGTTCGGTCGCGGGGTTGGCCACGTTGAAATTGGCCATCGAGGGACCGACCGCGCGGAGGAGCATCTTCTTGGACGCGCTGCCAAGGATCGCGACGCCGAGCGTCTCGGTCTGGCCTGCGGGAATGTTCGAAAGCGAGGAAATCGCCAGGAGTCTCTGGCCGGGGTTTCCGGAGGGAACCGTGCTGCTGGGATTGAGGACCGTCCAGGTTTGCGAAATCGTGGACACCACGCCGCCGTGGCTGATCGTGAACACCACGGAATAGGTGCCCGCGGTCGTGGGGATGCCGGACACGAGTCCCGTCGCGGCATCAATGGTCACTCCGGCGGGCAATCCAGTCGCCGAGTAGGTCGCATTAACGGAGCCGTCGCCGACCGAGAAGGAGATCGAGTGCCCGGTCGTGCCGATCACCGAGGCAACTCCGGAAGCCTGGGAGGAGGAGGACGGATAGAAGGCCCAGACCGCGTTGATCAGGGAATCGGAGCCGAGCGTACCGCCCGTCTGGATACCCTGGGCGCGGACGAAGAAGAGCGTGCCGGCGGTGAACGACTGGCCCGTGAGGGTCCAGACTCCGGTCGCCGGGTTGTAGGTCGGCATGCCCAGCCGGGTCCAGGTGCGCAGGTCGGTCGAGTAATCGAAGGCGACCGACGGAAGTACCGGACCGCTGCCGCCCTGGGTCCAGGTCACGGTGCTGAGATCGGACGAGAGAGTCATCCGGTTGGTGGCCGGGGTCACCGTACCGATGCGGCCGAGCAGGTAGTGCGCGGAGCCGTCGAACTGGGTGAAAGCGCCGCCCACGAAAGTGCGGCCGTCGTAGGTGCCGAGCAGGGAGGTCACGGGGCCGTTCACGACCGCGGTGGCGTCCGACGACAGCGTGCCGTCCGAGTTCAGCCGGGCCAGATACGAGGTCTGGGTTCCGGCGATCTGCGTGAAGGAGCCGCCCACGACGAGCGTGCCATCGACGCTCACCGAGATCGACGAGACCGGTGCGTTGGGCGCCGGGTTGAAGCTCGAGTCAACCGTGCCGTCGGTCTTTAGGCGCGCGAGGTAGGCGATACCCGAGCCGCCGAGCGACTTGAAGGAGCCGGCCACGTACACGCTGCCGTCGGGGCCGTAGGCGATGGCATCGACCTGGTCGTCCGCCGTGACAGTGAAGCCCGAGTCGATGGTGCCGTCGGCATTGAGCCGGGCGAGATTCGACCGCGGCGAGCCGTTGACGGACATGAAGGAGCCGCCGATCAGGATCTTCCCATCCGGCTGCAGCGCGATCGTGTCCACCGTCGCCTTGTTCGTGCCGTTTGCCACGGCCGGCGTGAAGGTGGTGTCGAGCGCACCCGAGGCCTGGAGACGGGCAAAAGCCGGCTGGGCAGTGCCGTTGACCTGGGTGAATGCGCCGCCCACCAGGAAGGTGCCGTCCTGCAGGCGGAGGATCGCCTTCACCTCGCCGTCAGTGCCGACATTGTACGAGGACAGGAGGTCTCCCTGCTGATTGAGGAATGCCAGGTTGTTGGCCGGATCGCCACTGACCTGCGAGAAATTGCCGCCGATCAGGATCGAACCGTAGGGGCGGATCGTCGTGAAACCGCCAGCAATCACCAGCTGACCATTGCTCAACACGGTGATCGCGGCGACGTCCTGGTCGGGATTCGGATTGAACGCCGTATCCACCGTGCCCGTGGACGAGATCTTCGCGATGTAGTTGCGGCGCGTGTTGTTCACGGTGGAGAACATGCCGCCCAGGTAAATGGAGCCGTCGGACTGCGGGACGATGGCCTCGATCTGCGCATCGACTGCGAGATCGGGCATCGTGGTATCAACCGTGCCGTCGGTGTTGAGCCGGGCAAAGCGGGTCCGGGTGGTCGCGGCGGTCGCTCCGTTCGGCGTGAGCGTCGTGAAAGTGCCGCCGATCAGGATCTTTCCATCGGACTGGATGGCGAGCGCCGTAACGGAGCTGTTGGCATCCGGGTTGAAAGCGGTGTCGATCGTGCCGTCGGTATTGATGCGGCCGATGTAGTAACGGGTCGTCGTGCCGGACTCATGCGGCGCGAAGGAGATGAACGAGCCGCCGACGATGACCTTTCCATCGGACTGGATGGCGAGCGCACTGACGGTGCTCTGGGCGTTCGGGTCGTAGGACGTGTCGAGCGTGCCGTCGGTGTTGATGCGCGCGATGTAATTGCGGATGGTCGACGTGGTGGCGCCGTTCGGTGACAGCCCAGTGAACGAGCCGCCAATCACGAGTTTTCCGTCGGAGGGCTGCCTGACCACGGCAAACACCTCGCCGTTGGGCGCGGGATTGAAGCTGGTGTCGAGCGTGCCGTCGGCCTTGATGCGGGCAAGCCGGAGGATGCTCTGGCCGCTGATCTGGGAGAAGTTGCCGCCAACGATGATGCTTCCGTCCGGCTGCACGAGGATCGTGTCGACGATGCCGTTGAACGTGAGCGTGAAGTTCGGGTCGACCGAGCCGTCGGCATTCAGGCGGATCATGTCGTAGTACAGCGTGCCGGTGATCGAGTAGAAGTTGCCGCCGACCAGGAATTGTCCGTTGGGCAGCTGGGCGATCGTGCCCGCGTGGCCCGTGAGGGTCGGGAAGTTCGTCAGGTTGAGGCCGCTGGTGAGCGTGCCGTTGCTGTTCAGCCAGCCGATGACGTTGCTCAGGCCGTTATTGCCGACCGAAGTCGGAATCGTCGCGATGCTGTTGACGGGGCC
>JAJXYI010000209.1 GCA_021780625.1 bacterium
GTCTCGGACCTGCCGGAGCGCTTCCTCAAGATTTCGCTGCCGCGTCCCGCCGAGCGCAAGCCGGCCGAGGGCGAGGCCGCCGCCCAGCCCGAGCTGTCGGTCGAAGACCGTGAGAAGCTCGCGAAGATGCAGGGAGATCTGCTGTGGCTCGTACGCGAGGGCTACGTGACGGAATTCATCGACAGCCGACTTTTCGCTCCGCCGCCTATGGTGGAGGCGCGAAAGAAGGAGGTGGAGTCCGAAGAGCACGATCCGGAGAACTTCCCGGAGGCTCCGGTCGAGCCGGCCCAGCCGGCACCCGAAGCGGCAGTGCCCGCCTCTCCGGCCGAGCCCATCGCTCCGGTGGCTCCCGTCGAGGCGACTCCTTCGGAGCCCGCCGCTCCCGAGCCGGAGTCCGACGACACGCCGCCACCCGCGCCCCAGGCCTGAGGCCTGGGTTCAACGATTGGTTTTCCCGAACGCGGATGTCTCCCGGCATCCGCGTTCTGTTTTTGGCACCCTCCCGAAGGGCGGTCACTCATCCACGGCCCAGCCTTTGGATCGCTCCACGGCGCGGTGCCATGCGTCCCGGCCCTTTTGGAGGGCCCGGGAGACACGCGCCGGCTTGAAGCACCGGTCGGCCGTCCACAGGGCGCGGATTTCGTCCCGATCTTTCCATACCCCCACGGCGAGCCCGGCGAGGAAGGCCGCGCCGAGCGCAGTGGTCTCGCGCGTGGCCGGACGAGTCACCGGAACGCGCAGCAGGTCGCATTGGAACTGCATGAGGGCGTCGTTGACCGTCGCGCCTCCGTCGACCCGAAGCTCCCGGAGGCGGAGTCCTGCGTCGGCTTCCATCGCGGCGATGAGGTCGGCGCTCTGGTAGGCGATGCTGTCGAGGGCCGCGCGTGCGAGATGCGCCGCGGTGGTGCCGCGGGTGAGGCCGAGAATGGCGCCGCGCGCCGCGGGGTCCCAGTGGGGGGCGCCCAGCCCGGTGAACGCCGGCACGAACTGCACTCCGCCGCTGTCGGGAACGCGCGCCGCCAGTTCCTCGATGTCTGAGGAGCGGGCGATCACGCCCAGCCCGTCTCGTATCCATTGCACCACTGCACCGCCGATGAAGACGCTGCCCTCGAGCGCATACTCGAGCGGCTGCCCAGGGCCCAGCCGCCACGCCACGGTCGTGAGCAGGTTGTGGCGCGAGGCTACGGGCTTGTGCCCGGTGTGGAGGAGCAGGAAGCAGCCGGTGCCGTAGGTGTTCTTCGCCTGGCCGGGCATGAAGCAGGCCTGGCCGAAGAGCGCGGACTGCTGGTCGCCCGCAATGCCCGCGATGGGCAGGCCCCGCAGGGCGGGCACGGTCGCCACCTCGCCGCAAACCCCGCTGGAGGGCCGGATCTCGGGCAGCACCTCGCGAGGGATCCGCAGGATCCTCAGGAGCTCGTCGTCCCAGTCGCCCGTGCGCAGGTCCATCATCAGGGTTCGCGACGCGTTCGAGGGGTCCGTGGCGTGCACGGCGCCGCCGGTCAGGCGCCACAGCAGCCAGGTGTCGACCGTCCCGAAGGCCAGTTCGCCCCTCGAGGCACGTCTCCGCAGTCCGGGTACGCGGTCGAGCAGCCAGGCGAGCTTGGTCCCGCTGAAATACGGGTCCAGCAGGAGCCCCGTGCGCGAGCGAAACAGGGGCTCGTGGCCCGCGCGCCGGAGCCGTGCGCAGGCGTCGGCGGTGCGGCGGTCCTGCCAGACGATGGCCGGGGCGACGGGGCGCCCGGTGGAGCGCTCCCACAGCAGGGTCGTCTCGCGCTGGTTGGTCAGGCCGATGGCGGCGACCTGCGCGCGCTCGAGGTTGGCCTCGGCAAGTGCGGCGAGCGCGGTGCGCCGGGTGCTCTCCCAAAGGTCCTCGGGATCGTGTTCCACCCAGCCGGGCCGGGGGTAACGCTGGGGAAACTCCTGCTGGGCGGCGGCCAGGGTGCGCCCGGCGCGATCGAAGACGATGGCGCGCGAGGACGTCGTTCCCTGGTCGAGGGCGAGGACGTAGGGCGGGGGCATGCGGGAAGTGTCGCCGAAGCGCCCCGATTGTCCAGCGCCCGCGCCTGTGTCACCGCACCCGAAGCTCCATGCCGGACACCAGGTGGATGAGGAAGGGGGCGCCGCCGGGGATCGAGTTGAGCGCCTCGAGCGCGGCCTGGGTCTGCTCGTGGGCGATGCGGCGCGCCGCGTCGAGGCCGTGGTGCTTCACGTAGGTGGTTTTGTCGGCCGCCACGTCCTTCCCTGCGGTCTTCCCCAGCGTCGCGCTGTCGCTCGTGACGTCGAGGATGTCGTCGATGATCTGAAACGCGAGGCCGGTGTGCCGGCCCGCGCGGCGCAGGCGGTCGAGGTCCTCCTGGCGCGAGCCTCCGCACAGGCCGCCCATGACCAGCGCGGCTTCGATCATCGCCGCGGTCTTGTTGAGATGGATGAAGTCCAGCTCCTCCGAGCTGATCGAGGGCTGGCTTTCGGCGAGCAGGTCGGCCATCTGGCCCCCGATGAGGCGCCGGCTGCCCGCCGCTTCGGAGAGCTCGCGCACCAGGGCGGCGGCGAGCGCGGAATCCGCCGCATAGGCGGTCGGGAGCAGGGCGAAGGCGTGCGTGAGCAGGGCGTCACCGGCGAGCAGGGCCGTGGCCTCGTCGAAGGCCTTGTGAAGCGTCGGCCGTCCCCGGCGCAGGTCGTCGTCGTCCATGCACGGCAGGTCGTCATGGATCAGCGAATACGTGTGCACGCACTCGATCGCGATCGCGGCCGCGAGCGCGTCGGCCTTGGACCCGGCCAGGTCGGCGGCGGCCAGGCAGAGCACCGGCCTCAGGCGCTTGCCGCCGGCCGCGAGGCTGTAGGCCATGGCCTCGTGCAGTCTCGCCGGCCTCGTGCCTGCATCGGGGAGGAGGGTGTGGAGTCCCTGTTTCACCCGGTGCAGGTAGGTTTCGAACTGGGTTTTAAAGTCCATGGTGCGGTGGCGGCATTGAAGTCGTGCCTGCGTCGAGGAGGCAACCCAAAGGCTCGGGATGGGATGCCTGAGGGGTGATCGCGGAGGCGGGGCGCTTCTTTAAGTGCTTGAACACAAAACGGTCCGCTCTGTCGCCGTGGAATTTCTCAAGCAAAACCTCGCCAGCGGGCGCCGGTCGTCACATAAAAACCGGCTCTTTTTGGACTATGCCTACCTACGAGTACGTGTGTGATAAGTGCGGAAAGGAGTTCGAGGTCTTTCAGTCGATGAAGGACGACGCGCTGAAGACGTGCCAGTGCGGAAAGAAGGGCAAGGTCCGCCGCAAGATCGGCGGCGGTGCCGGGCTCATCTTCAAGGGCTCCGGCTTCTACATCACCGACTACAAGAAAAGCTCCTCGAGCTCGTCGTCGTCCGCTTCGGGTGGGGGCGAAAAAAAGACCGGGGCGTCCTAGGTTTGCCCCCGCCTGGCTGGCCGCTTCCGGGCTCCCTCCTCATCATGAACTCCTCGAAGATCGAACGCGCGCGGTACGGCCCCGGCTGGGCGGAGGTCCTCTTCGGCGCCGTGCTGAGCGCAGTGCTCGGGGTGTTGCTGTGCGCGGCGTGGCTGGTGTGGAAACCCGTTCCGAAGGTGATGGTGCCCCCCAAGACCCCGGACGCGTATTCGGTCTGGTACATTCGAGGGTCCACGGATCCCGACCTCGGCCAGGCCTGGCTTCGCAAACGGCACGCGCTGCTCGACGGCCAGTCCATCAGCCTGTCGGAAGAGGAGCTCAACACGGCGGCGGTCACGCGGATGGAGCGTCCGCGCAACGAACAGGGTGCGGATGAGGGGGCGTCGCTGACCCCGGGTGAGGTGAATTTCCGCATCGTCGGCGATCAACTGCAGGTGGCGGTGCCCGTGAAGGTGGCGCTGCTGGGCAGGTCCATCATCGTGCAGGCGACGGGCGGATTTGCGCGCGAGGGCCGGCGTTTTGTCTTTGCCCCATCGCAGATCTACGTGGGCTCGTGTCCGGTGGGGCGGCTGCCCCTGGTCGCCTCGATTGTGCTGCGTCGTCTCTATTCGAGCCAATGCGTGCCGGACGATCTGGTGGCCGCTTGGGACAAACTCACTGGGGTGAGCATTTCCGGCGGTCGACTCAAACTGGACGCAGGCCCCTGAAGGCGGCGCCTACGGGGTTCCGTAGAGCAGGCGGCGGTCGATGGCCTGGCATCCCACGACTGCGGCCGCGCCGAACACGTCGTGTGCGCTCGCGCCGCGGCTGATCTCGGCGGCCGGGCGGCTGAGGCCCGTGATGATCTGGCCAAAGGTGTTTGCGCCGGCCAGCAGCTGGACGAGCTTGAAGGCGATATTGCCGCTGTTCAGGTCGGGGAAGATCAGCACGTTGGCGTGGCCTGCGACCGGGCCGGAGATCCGCTTCGCGCCGGCGATCCCGAAATCCAGCGCTGCGTCGACCTGGAGTTCGCCGTCAATTTCCATCGGGAGCGACGCCGCGTCTGCTTTCGCTCGGGCCAGCTCGGTGGCGCGGCGCATCTTCAGGATGGCGGGATGCTGGGAATTGCTCTTTGACGAATAACTCAGCATCGCCACGCGCGGAATGTCGTTGGTCAGATGGCGCGCGATCATCGCGGTGGACAGGGCGATGTCGCAGAGCTGCTCCGCCGTGGGTTCAGGGATCACGCCGCAGTCCGCCAGGAAGAGCGTGCCGTCCGCGCCGATCTTTCGCTCGTCCCAGTCGAGGATCATGAGCGACGAGGCGGTCTGGACGTGTTCCTGACGCGGGATGATCTGGAAGAGCGGACGCAGGGCGCTGGCGTCGGACACTGCGGCGCCGCCCACCATCGCGTCGGCCTGGCCGTTGGCGAGCATCAGCGTGGCGTAGTAGCCGGTGTCGAGGGCGGCGGTGCGGAGATCGCCGAGCATCAGCTGGCGCTCGGAGCGCATCTGCTCGAGCTGGGTGATGAAGCCCGGCAGGTCCTCGCTTTCGCCGGGTTGGATGATGCGCATGCCCTTCGTGTCCAGGGAGAGGCGGGACGCGGTTTCCTTCACCAGCCTGCGGTCGCCCAGCAGGATCGGCGCGCCCATGCGGCGCGTCACCCACTGGCGCGCCGCCTGGAGCACGCGCGGGTCTGCGCCTTCTGAAAAGACGATGCGCTTGGGATGGCGCTGCAGCCTTTCGATGAGCTTGGTGAGGAGTGGCATGTGACCCGGGCAGGCTGTTCCGCGTCGCGGGGTGCGTCAATGCCGCAGGGTGCGTTTCGGGGCCGCTGCCCGGCGGGGCATGGGCGCTAATGGCTTGCGGAGGATGGGCGCCGCCGGGAAAACGTCTGCGTGTCGAAGCAGCTCAAGAACATCGGCGTTGTATCGGGACTCACGGTCGTCTCCCGCGTGCTCGGGCTGTTCCGCGACGCGCTGAGCGCGGCCGTCTTCGGCGCCTCGGCGCTCAACTCGGCCTTTGTCACGGCGTTCCGGATACCCAACCTGTTCCGCCGGCTGCTCGGCGAGGGCTCGCTCACCGCCGCGTTCATCCCGACCCTCCAGCACGAGCTCCACGGGAAGGGCCGGGACTCGGCCTACCGGCTCGTCAACGAGGTGGCGTCGTGGACCTTTGTGGTGACGACCGGACTGGTTGCCCTGGGCATGTTCGCCTGCGCCCACGCCCGCCTGCTCACCGGACACGAGGAGCGCTGGTATCTCAGCGCGGACCTGTCCGTATTCCTGTTCCCCTACCTGGTCTTCGTCTGCGTGGCCGCCGTTTACAACGCCACGCTCAATGTGATGCAGCGCTTCACCGAGTCGGCGCTGTCGCCGGTGCTGCTGAACGTCACGATGATCGTCACGCTTGGCGGCGCCGGGCTGCACTGGGCCTCGTCGCCCATGGGGGAGATGTATTGGCTCTGTGCCGGCGTGCTGATCGGTGGCGTCCTGCAGATGCTTCTTCCCGCGGTGGCGCTGTTCCGGCGGGGCTGGCGCCCCCGTTTCCTGCTATCCTGGTCGCCCGGGGTTCGGGAGATCGCCTGGCTCATGGCCCCCGGGCTGTGGGGCGCCGCGATCTACCAGGTCAACCTGGTGGTGATCCAGCTGCTTGCGATGTCGCTCAACGACTGGGCTGCGACGCTGTTGTTTTACGCCGGGCGCATCACGGAGCTTCCGATCGGCGTGTTTGCGATCGCCGTGTCGACGGTGGTCTATCCTGCGATTGCGGAGCATGCCGCCAGGGGAGATTACAAGTCGATGGCCTCGGACTACCTGCGCGGCATGCGGATGATCCTGGTGATCAACGTGCCCGCCGCAGCGGGGCTGGCGATGCTCAGCGAACCGATCGTGCGCGTGCTGTTCCAACGCGGACATTTTTCGGCGGCCGACACGCATTTCCTGGCCCCGCTCATCGCACTGTCGGTGATCGGACTGCCCTTTTTCTCGGCCGTCAGCCTCACAACCCGGGCGTTTTATGCGCTCAAGGACACGGCCACTCCCGTGCGCGTCGCCACGGTCAGCTTTTTCATCAATCTCGGCCTCAGCCTGCTGCTGATGCATCCGCTCGGAACGGCGGGGCTCGTGGTGGCGAGCACCACGGCGGTCGTGATCCAGTGCGCGACGCTCCAGGTCCTGCTCGCGCGCCGCGTGCGCGAGATCCGCATGGGGCTGCTGGTGCCGGACCTGCTCAAGATCGCGGTGGGAGCGCTGGCGATGAGCGCGTTGGTGGCGGCGGGCTGGTGGGGCTGGCTGAGGAGCGGCGGCCTGCGTGCGGACCTCGTTGCACTCGGAGCGCTGATCCCGGCCGGTACGCTAGTGTACGGCGGCGTCCTTTGGATGACGAAGATCGGAGGCCGCGAGGAGTTCGCAGCCTTGCTGGGGAAGCTTCGCGCGCGGCTGGGCTGACTTTCCCCGCAGCGGGGTGGCCCTTCTGGGAGGGCCACGCGCTCCGGGATCACAGGACCTGCGCGCCGTCGCCGGTCTGCATGTGCAGCACGTCGGGCGCCGAGCCGAACCTCGCGGCATAGGCGGCCGCCACGCCCTGGGCCTGCGTGCTGTTAAAGGCGCCGGACGTCATCGCCATGACCGCTCCGCCGAAGCCGCCGCCGGTCAGGCGGGCGCCATGGACGTGGGGCGTCTTCTCGAGCGTATCCACGAGGAAGTCGAGTTCGGCGGTGCTATTCTCGAAGAGGGTCTGCGAGCTGCGATGCGAGGCGGTCAGGAGCCGCCCGACGGCGGCGAGGTCGCCCGAGGGCAGGACCTTGCAGGTGGCGTCGACGCGGCTGATCTCGTCGATCACGTGTTTGGCGCGCTTGTACGCGGCCTCATCGAGGCGGCCGCGGGCGGCTTCAAGCGCCGCGGGGGTTGCATCGACGAGCAGGCCCACGCCCAGCGCCTTCGCGGCGTCCATGCACTCCTTGTGACGTGCGGCGTAGAGACCGTCCACGAGCGCATGCTTGGTGTGGGTGTTGAAAATCCAAAAATGCGCGCCGGCGGGCAGGGGCACCGTCTCGAAGCGCGGGCCGCGGCAGTCGATGAAGACCAGGTGGTTCTTCCGACCGAAGCCGGACACGCCCTGGTCGAGGATGCCGCAGGGAACCCCGACGAAATGGTTCTCGGCATGTTTGCCGATCTTCACGAGCGTCTCGCGGGAGGGGTTCTGGCCGGTGATCGCGAGGAAGGCCAGGCCCGACGCGAGTTCGACGGCGGCGCTGCTGCTGAGGCCGGCGCCGACCGGCAGGTCGGACATGTCGAGGTAATCGAAACCCTCGGGCGCCTTCAGGTCGAAGGCCGGGAGGGCGGCCAGCACGCCCTGGGCGTAGTTCGTGTAGCTGCCAGTGCCGTCGAGCTTCCTGAGGTGGCCCCCCGGAAGGGTGATGATCTCATCGGTGTGGCCGCTGTAGAAGCGGCGCTGGCCGTCCGAGCGGCGGGCGATGGCGACGCCCACGCCCCGGTCGATCGAGGCGCCGAGCACGGTGCCGCCGTTGTAATCGGTGTGGTTTCCGATGAATTCAATGCGGCCCGGCGCGTGGGTGACGGCGTCGGGCTGGCGGCCGAAGATCTTCTGAAACTGGGCTGCGAGCTTGTCTTTCATTGGGGAGGGCGGGAAAGGTGAGGTTCCACCTTGCCAAGGGAGCGGAGCAGGTGAAGCACAAAGGCGGCTGATCGCCCGAACGGGTGAGGACGCGGGCTCCCCGCACTCCGGCGAACGCCGCCGGACGGTGCGTGTCGACAACGCGGTTGATTGTTGACGGTCAACAAAGCAACCTTCCGCCTCGCTCCCATGCGCCCGCGCTTTTTCGTCTGCCTGCTCGCAGTAGTCTCGCCGCTCGTCGCTGCGGAGGCGCCGCTGTTTCCGCCGGCTCCCCTGAGCTCCGCGGGCGCGGTGGCCAGGTCAGCGCATACGCCGGGCGAACTGCTTGCCGCGGAGACGGCCGCCGACCGAGCGCTGGCCCTGGGGCTTCCGTCGGTCGCGTCCGACCTTTACCTCCGGCTGCTCGCTCCCGGCTCGGGTTTCGATGGAGACAGGTCGGTCCTCCGCCTGTCCTGCGCCACCGCACTCATGGAGTATGGGCGCCTCGACGAGGCCCAGCGCGTCCTCGACGCAGAGACCGGCCCCCGAGGCCCCGCCTGGAAACTCCGGGCAGCCCTGATCGCCGCGAACGATCGCCGCATCGAGCAGGCCCGCCGCGAGATCGCGGATGTGCGCGTCGACCAGCTCCCCGGGCAGGACCGGGGCTGGTGGTATTTCCTGCAGGGCATGCTCGCCGACGCCGCAAACAAGTTCGACCAGAGCCGCGACTTCTACGCCCAGGCCATCCAGCACGCCGCCACCGAGCTCGCACGCGTGCGCTTCGACCTCGCCCGGGAGCAGGCCTTCCTTCGGCGCGGGGAGGTCAATCTGGACGCCCTGCGCGCAAACGCCGAGCGTTTCCAGGGACAGAAGGTCGGCTACGGCGCGATCAAGCAGTACGCCATCGGCCTGTACGCCACGGGACACCAGGGCGAGGCGGTCGGTCAGCTCCAGCGCCTGCTGCAATCGCTCCCCCACGTGGAGGTCAACGAGGTTGACGAAGTCCGCCTGCTGCTCGGCATGATCGACGGCGCCACGCAGGGCTCGGCGGGCCGCGACGCGCTGTTCCGCCTGCTCGAGAACGGTCACGACGCGGGCCGGCAGCGCATCGCGCTCATGCTCCTGGCGCAGGCCTCGACGCAGGGCGTGGCGGCCGACGAGTTCCGGTCGCGCCTCGACCGCATGATCGCGGCGCAGCCGCCGCATCCGATTCTCGACTACCTGCTCCTGGCCCGGGCCGAATCGGCGCTGCTCGCCAAGGATTTTGCGCAGGCCGAGGACGACGCCCGCTCGCTGCTCGACCGCTTTCCCGGCTCCCAGCTTCGGGCCTACGCGCTCGGTGTGCTGACGAATGCGACCTGGGAGCAAAGGCGCTACCGCACCGCCGCGGACTACGCGGAGAAGGCGCGCGCCGTGCTCCCTCCCGGTCCCGCGCGCTCCCAGCTCGGAGTCGTGGTCGCAGAGGCGTGGTATCGGGCCGGCGACTACCGCAGCGCCGCCGACGCCTACGCCGCGGCCCTGCGCGAGCTTCCCCCCGACGTGGCACCGGGACAGGTCATGTTCCAGCGCGTTGAATCCGAGATCGACGCGGGCCGCCTCGACCAGGCGCGCACGCTGCTCGACGGGTTCGCGCGCAACCCCTCGTTCGACATCGACGACCGCTGGCAAGCCGAGTGGAACCTCGCGCGCTCGCTCGAGGCCGCGGGCCGCCAGGCCGACGCGTTGACCCGCGTGGCCGCGCTGCTGGCGCCCGGAGCGCCTCTGCCCAACGACGCCTCCCTGCGCGCCCGGATGGCCTGGCTGCGCGCCCGCCTCTCGCTCGACGCGGGCAAACCCGCGGAGGCGTTCAAGCTCGCCTCCGGCCTCGTCCCGGGCCTCGAGGGCATCGCGCCCGACCTGAAAAGCACGATCGCCAGCTCGGCGGCCCTCATCGCAGCCCAGGCCGAATTCGCGCTGAACCGCCCCGACGAGGCACTCGCCGCCCTCAAGAAGCTCCGCGCGGATTTTCCCCACAGCGATGCGGCGGTGTATTCGATGATCGCCGAGGCCGACTACTTCCTGTCCAAGGACCGCTCCGTCGACGCGCAGCAGCGGCTCGTCCAGCTGGCCGACGAGTACAAGGACAGCCCCTACGCCCCCTACGCGCTGTATCGCGCCGCGCTGCTCGCCGAGCGCCGGGGCCAGGACGCCAGCTTCCAGGACGCCAACCGCCTCATCGAGCAGCTCGTCAGCCGCTACCCGACCAGCGACCTTGTCTTCTACGCCCGGCTGAAGCAGGGCGACCTTCTGCGCAAGCTCAACGAGTTCGACCTGGCCCAGCGCGCCTACGAGTACCTCGTTCGCAATTATCCGCAGCACAGGGACATCCCCGCCGTCCTGCTCTCCCTGGCCGACTGCCATGCCGCCCAGGCCGGCACCAACCCCGAGCATGCCGCCCGGGCCCTCGAGATCTACGAGGGCCTCGTCTCCCGACCCGACGCGAGCCCCGACATGCGGGTCGAGGCCGGCTACAAGCTCGGCGCGGCGTATCGGCGCCGCGGTGACCTCAAGCGCGCAACCGAGGTGTGG
>JAJXYI010000271.1 GCA_021780625.1 bacterium
AGAAGGATTTCGCCCTTGCGGCGCAGATAAGTCCAGCCCCTAATCGCCACTGGATGACAACTCCGTGGCACGTCATTGAACATTCGAATCTTTGGCGCATCCATTTTGGCTTTGACGAAGGACCGCGGTCGTGAATCACACCTTCTTCGCGCACTCGTTAAAAGAGAAAGACCGAGAGGCATGGGAGCCGTTGGTCGATCATCTGATCGATACCGCCGACCGGGCTGCGCGCTTCGCGGAAGCGTTCGGATTTGGCGAGTTCGGCCATGCCGCCGGTTTGCTTCATGATCTGGGCAAGTATCAGGCCGCGTTTCAGGCCAGGCTTCAGGGGAACGCCGAGCAGGTCGATCACGCGGCTCATGGCGCTTGTTACGCTCGGCGCGCTCTGGATCCGCTTGGCCGGCTCATCGCCCATGGAATCGCCGGTCACCATGGCGGTTTGACCGATGACCTGTTCACATCCGACCCCGAGAGCCGCCTAGCCCGGATGGGCTCGACCCTCGACGCGATCATCGCCGCTGCGGAAAAGGATGGGCTAACGCTTCCGTCTCGTCCGACGCCACGTGGCCTCAAGTGCTCTAAACACCCAGGCTTTCAGCTGGCCTTCCTAATCCGGATGTTATTTTCGTGCCTGGTGGACGCTGATTATCAGGCGACGGAAGACTTCTATATCCGCGCCGAGGGGCGGGAGATTCCCCCGCGCGGAGCGGCGGCTCGGCTATCGGATCTGACGACGGCGCTAGACAGGCACCTGAAGCGTTTTGGCGAGCCGGCCCCCGGCTCGCTCAACGCACGGCGGGCCGAAATCCTGGACCACGCCCGCGCCCTGGCCGGGTCGGCGCCGGGCGTGTTCACCCTCACCGTGCCGACCGGTGGCGGCAAGACCCTAACGTCGCTGGCCTTCGCCCTGGATCATGCGCGCCGCAACGGTCTGGATAGGGTCGTGATAGGCATCCCGTTCACCTCGGTGATCGAGCAGACTGCCCAGGTCTATCGCGACGCCCTGGAGCCGCACCAGGACGCCATCTTGGAGCATCACTCGGCCTTCGACCAGAGCAAGGTCGATGGCAAGGAGGCGCGGGAAAAGCTGTCCATGGCCATGGAGACCTGGGACCAGCCGCTGATCGTCACCACCACGGTGCGCTTGTTCGAAAGCCTATTCTCTAACCGGCCGTCTCAGTGCCGCAAGCTGCATAACCTGGCCCGCAGCGTCATCGTGCTGGACGAGGTCCAGACCCTGCCCCTGGAGTTGTTGCGACCTTGCGTGGCGGCGCTCAAGGAGCTGGCCACCAACTATGGCTGTTCCATCGTGCTGTGCACCGCGACCCAGCCGGCCCTGCTGGCCTCACCTCCCGATGGCGGGCGTCCCTTCAACGATGGGTTCGAGAACGTCGTCGAACTGGCCCCCGATCCTCCAGCCCTGTTTGAGGCGCTTCGGCGTGTGCGGGTGGAGCGCATCGGCGAGCAGAGCGATGACGACATTCGAGCGCGGCTGGAGGCGGCGCCCCAGGCGCTGTGCATCGTCAATCGCCGCTTCCACGCCCAGGCCCTGTTCGACGCCGTGCGCCATATGCGCGGCGCGCGCCACCTATCAACCCTGATGTGTCCGGCGCACCGGCGTGAGGTCTTGGCCGCGATTCGCGAGGATCTGGCGGCCGGGAAGCCGTGCCGGGTGATCTCGACATCGCTGATCGAGGCCGGCGTGGACGTCGATTTCCCGCTGGTCTTGCGCGCCGAGGCCGGGCTGGACTCGATCCTGCAAGCCGCGGGGCGCTGCAATCGCGAGGGGAACCGCAGCCGGGACGCCAGTCGCACGCTGGTGTTCCGCCCCGCCGACGGGAAACGTCCTCAGTCCATGCGCGTCCATATCGAGTCCAGCGAGGGAGTCTTCCGCCGGTTCGAGGATGTTACAAACCTGGCGGCGGTGACCGCCTATTTCGACCAGCTTTTCTATCGTCAGGGTGATGAGGCCCTCGACGCCAAGGCAATCCTCAGGGCCTGCCAAGATCGGGTAAACACGCTGAATTTTCCGTTCAAAACCATCGCCGCCGACTTCCAGATGATCGACGACTATAATCTGCCGGTGATCATCGAGTGGGACCCGGAGGCGCGGGCGACGGTCGAGGATCTGCGCCGGCTGCCCGACGGCTTTTCGCCCGGCGGCTTGGCGCGGCGCCTGCAGGCCTATACTGTTGGCACGCCTCCCAAGGCACGAGCGAAACTCATCGCCACCGGAGCGGCGGAGGTCATCGCGCCGGCGCGATACGGCGACCAGTTCGTGGTGCTGACGCATCGCGACCTTTATCGAACAGATATCGGCTTGAGCTGGGAGAATCCGACGTTCATCGAGGTCGAACGGTTGGTGATTTAGAGCGATTTACAATCCAAAGTTGCCGAATCACCCTGGGCAGCGCAGAGTTTCTCCAACTCGGGAGTCGAAATGGCACAAGGGGTAAAAATCCATCTGTGGGGCGATCGGGCCTGTTTCACGCGGCCGGAGATGAAGGTTGAGCGCGTCTCCTATGACGTGATCACCCCGTCGGCGGCGAGGGGCGTGTTGGAGGCGATCCACTGGAAGCCGGCGTTT
>JAJXYI010000594.1 GCA_021780625.1 bacterium
GGACGAGGCGGCGCTGCGCGCCGCGTGGGCGGCGGCCCCCACGCACCGCCTCACCTGGACGCTGCTCGCGACCGGCACCGCCGATTGACACGGCGGCGCCCGCAGTGTAGAAAGGTTGGCCCTGACGTCGGGGGCGCTGCACGTGCTCCGCAGTAGCTCAATGGTAGAGCATCCGGCTGTTAACCGGAGGGTTGGGGGTTCGAGCCCCTCCTGCGGAGCCAGTTCCTCCCCGCCGCGCCCCACTGCAGACAACCTCCGTCCGCCGCACGAGCCACCTCGGCCGCGCCTTGATCGCTGCGGTCATCGTCGTCGCGACTCCAACAACAACCGGCCCGCACCGGCCGACGTGGCCGTCGCGTTGCGACGCGAGAAACACAGGACCACGGTGGTCCTGCGGCCCTCCGATGTGCTTTGGTTGCGGGGGCAGGATTTGACCCCGAGGGGGCGGAAGGTCGGGGGGAGGGACCAAATCCTGCCTGCGGTCGCGGCTCGAAACACAAAGGGCCACACCGATCGTGTGGCCCTTCCGATAGGTTTGGTTGCGGGGGCTCGCTACGGAGAAATGGACGACCTTGGCACTTTCTTTATCTCACTGTTAGTCCAGTAGTTACACCGATCGACTCGCCAGGACTCGACGCAGCACCGATCCTTTCCCGTTCTGGGACACACTCCGACACCACCAATGCGCCTCAAACTCAACCTTCGATTGAACCGGCTTTCGGGGTTCTTGGGTCAATGACACCGACGTCCGTCTCGACCATCAGTCGCGGGCTCAGACTGCCGAGCCGGCCGAGCCCTCGGCCTGGTGTGCTTCGACCACGGGCACCAGGCGCTCTCGGATAGCGTCCCGCACCTGACGGAAGACCTCCAGACGCTCTGCCTCGGTCCCAACGGCCTCCGCCGGGTCGGGAAGACCCACGTGGACCTGCTCGCCCGAATGAGGAAAGTAAGGGCAAGCCTCACGAGCCGAGTCGCACACGGTGACGACAAGGTCCCAGCGCTGGTCGCCCAGTGCGCTGACGTGCTTCGGCGTGGCCGCCGAGATGTCGACATCGACCTCGGCCATGGCCCGCACGGCGAGGGGGTGAACCACCGCAGCGGGTATCGTCCCCGCGCTCGCGACCTCCCAGCGCTCGCCGAGGTCGTGGCGGATCCACCCTTCGGCCATCTGCGAGCGGCATGAGTTTCCCGTGCAGAGGATCAGGACGCGCCTCCTATTTGTCTCGACCATGGTCCGCCTCCCAGGGAGCCGGAAACCACCCCCTTGACAACCGCCTCGAATGCTACCATATTTCGTATGGTGACGAAATGAGACCTTCGCCCCTCACCTCCGCGGTCGATACCTACAAAGCGCTCGCGCATCCGGTGCGCGTGCGGATCCTCGCCATGTTGCAGGGCGGCGAGCTATGCGTCTGCCAGCTTATCGCAATCGTCCGGCTGGCCCCCTCGACGATCTCGGCGCATCTAGTCGAACTCAAGCGCGCCGGTCTCGTGGAGGAGCGCAAGCAGGGGAAGTGGGTTCACATGCGCCTGGCCGACGGGGGCCAGGAGCGTGAAGTGCTGGCGTGCGTCTTCGCGGCGCTGGCTCGCGATCCGCAAGTGAAAGCGGACCTTGCAGTGCTCAAGAAGGTCCGCCGCGTGGAGCTCGCCGTGCTGACCCGGGCCGGCCTGGACCTCGAGCGCGTGGGGATCACGGGCTGCTGCCCGCCCGCCGCTCGTCCCAAGGAGGCCGACTCATGACGGCCCCGGCAAAGACGATGAACGTGTTCGAGCGCTACCTGACGCTATGGGTTGCCCTGTGCATGATCGTAGGGGTTGTCTTGGGCAAAGCTCTCCCTGGCCTCATCGCGGCGGTGCGCGGCATGGAGTTCGGCTCGGGCAGCCAGATCAACATCCAAATTGCCGTGCTCATCTGGCTGATGATCTACCCGATGATGCTCAAGATCGACTTCGCGTCGATCGCGCGGGTCGGTCAGAGGCCTCGCGGTCTGATCGTAACGCTGGTCGTGAACTGGCTCGTCAAGCCGTTCTCGATGGCGTTCTTCGGCTGGCTGTTCTTCCGGCACCTCTTCCTGCCGCTGATCGGGCAGGAGATGGCGAACCAGTACATCGCCGGCGTGATCATCCTGGCCGCGGCGCCCTGCACGGCCATGGTCTTCGTCTGGTCCTACCTCTCGGACGGAGACCCGGCGTACACGCTGGTCCAGGTCTCGGTGAACGATCTCATCATGCTGGTCGCCTTCGCGCCCGTCGTGAAGCTCCTCGTGTCGGGCGCTACCGAGCTCGAGGTACCGTTCAAGACGCTCCTCGTCTCTGTGCTGATCTTCGTGGTGATCCCCCTCGCGGCCGGCACGATCTCTCGCCTCTGGCTGATCCGCGCCAAGGGCATCGAGTGGTTCAACGACCGCTTCCTCGCCTTCTTCCACCCGGTCACGGTGCTCGCCCTGCTCGCCACGCTGGTCACCATCTTCGCGTTCCAGGCGGAGAACATCACCACCCGGTGGTTCCACGTCCTCCTCATCGCCATCCCGATCCTCATTCAGGTCTACTTCAACTCCTCCCTCACCTACGGTCTCATGAGGCTGTTCAAGGTGGAGTACCCCGTGGCAGCACCGGGCGCCCTGATCGGCGCGTCGAACTTCTTCGAGCTCGCGGTCGCGACGGCGATCGCCCTCTACGGCGCCGGCTCGGGCGCCGCGCTCGCGACCGTGGTCGGCGTGCTGGTCGAGGTGCCGGTGATGCTGTCGGTGTGCAAGGTGTGCCTCGCCACGAAACACTGGTTTGCACCCATGCCGGTCGCGGAGGAGGAAGGTGCGCATGTTTAGACGCGTACTGTTTGCCACCGACCTATCCAAGGCTTCGGATGTCGCCCTCGAGTGCGTTGCGGGGTGGAAGAACCTCGGCCTGTCCAAGGTCACCCTAGCCCACGTGCACAACATCCAGTATGCCGGCGGCAGCGCCGGGCTCGAGGAGCAGCTTCGGGCCGACCACACGCCCAAGCTCGAGCGCCAGGCACAGCGCCTGCGCGAGGCAGGTGTCCATGCCTCGTGGCGGCTGGAGTTCGGCGTCCCCTACCTGGAGATGGACCGGATCGCACGCGAGGAGGGCAGCGAGGTTGTGGTGCTCGGCTCCCATGGAGGCTCCTGGATCAAGGGGGTCTGGCTGGGCTCCGTCGCCGACGCAATCCTGCGCCACGTCACCCTTCCGGTACTCGTGGTCAAGGTCAACCACTTGTTGGAGCTGCCCCCTGAGCAATGCGTCGAGGTCTGCGACTCGATGTTCGGGAAGGTCCTGCTGGCCACGGATTTCTCCCCGGCTACCGCGGGCGCCGTGGACACGGTGCGCGCCCTGTCCCAGCGCGGTGCTGAGGTGCGCCTCGTGCACGTGCAGGAGCACTCGCGCATCTTTCCCCATCTTGCGAGCCGCCTCGAGGAATTCAACCGCGAGGACACCCGGCGACTCGAGGAGTTGGCCAACGAGCTGCGCCGCCTGGGCGCCCGCGAGGTCTCGCAGGAGGTGCGCACAGACCACGCAACCAAGGGGCTCATCGCCGCCATCCATGAGTGGCGGCCCCGCTTGGTGGTCGTCGGGCGACATGGCCGGGGTGTGCTGGCTGGCCAGCTGATCGGCTCCCTCTCACACCACGTGGCGCGCGAAAGCCCCGTGCCGGTCCTGGTGGTGCCTCACAAGGAGGCCTAGCGGCCATGCCCGTGTACGAGTTCATCTGCGAGGACTGCCGCAAACCCACTGAGCTGCGGGCGACTGTCGAGGAGTACTCCAAGGGGTTGCGACCGGCGTGTCCGCACTGCGGCTCGCAGCGATTGATCCGGGTGTTCTCAGCGATCGGTCTGGCAACGGGATCAGGGTCGCGCAGCGGCGGCGCCGGCTGCGGGCCGAACGCCGGCCCGAGCTGCTGCGGTGGATGAGGAGGAAGTGATGGCAACGACGGTTCCCGAAACTACAGTGACGGTCGCCGAGGCAGCCGAGGCGTTCGCCCGCGCGATCCTCGACTCGGCCGAATGGCGACGATGGAACGCTGCCCGCGAGCGCTGGGATACCGACGCAACCCTCCGCCAGGCCCAGCAGCGGCTCACAGAGCTCGCGCACAAGTTCCAGAGAGCGCGTGCGAACGGAAAGGGACTTTTCGGGCCCGACCTTGCGGAGCTGAAGCGGTTGCAGAGCGAAGTGCAGTCGTCGCCCATGACCAGGGAGCGAGATGAGGCAGGGGCGGCGTTGGTCCAGTTCCTACAGGACACGAACCGCCTGCTCTCCGACACATTGGGCGTGGACTTCGCCGCCAATGCTGCTCCCCCCAAGAGCGGTTGCTGCGGTTGATATCGAGCGCCGACTCGCAAGGATGTCGGCGGCCGTGGAACGGAAAGGCAAACGGTGATGACACAGATCGAGATCTTCGAGCCGGCGCTGTGCTGTGCGACTGGGGTGTGCGGTCCCGAGCCGGATACGATTCTGGTGCACTTCGGTGAGGTCGTGCGCCGCGCCGAGACTGAGCTGGCCGGGCGTGTCGCCCTGACCCGCACCCTCCTGAACCAGCACCCGATGCGATTCACCCAGGTGCCGGCCGTGTTCGCCATCATCAAGAGCAAGGGGGTCAGAGCGTTGCCCGTTGTGGTCGTGAACGGGAGCGTCGCGCTGGAGGGCGGTTATCCGACCTTCGAGCAAATCGCCGCCTGGGCCACTCACCAGCCCGGGCCGGCGGCTGGACGGTAGCAACCGAAGACAGAGGAAGCATAGCTATGGCTCGACTCTCGACGCGGGACAAGGAAGAACCTCTCATTCTGGTCGGCGCTGTAGTCCTCGGTGTGCTCGTGCAGCGGCTGATTGGCCATGAGATCCCTGGGCTGATCTATGCCACGGAGATCGGAGTCTTCTTCGTCATTCTCGCGGTGATGATGCCAGTGGAGATCCGCGCCGTGGGTCGGGCTTTCGCCAAGGTCAGGCCAACGGCGGTGGTGTTGCTCGTCAACTTCGTCCTCATCCCCGTCTTCTCATGGTTGATGGTAAACATCATTCTCAAGGGCCACCCTGACTTTCAGGCAGCGCCCATGATCACGACCGACAAAGGAGCGGAGGACATGAATGAACGAACAGCGAACATCCAGTCAACTTAGTTTCCTCGACAAGGCGTTCCCTGCGGTGATCCTGCTGTGCATGGCTGCGGGCCTTGCCTTGGGGAAGGCAGCTCCAGGCGTGGGACGCGCCCTTGAGCCTCTCATCCCATTTGGCCTCTTCCTGATGATCTACCCAACAGTGACCAAGGTGCCTTTCCAAGCCCTGCGGCGCTCTGCATTAGAAGGGCGTCCAGCAATCCTGTCCATTGCTTTGAACTACCTTGTCAACCCCTTGTTGCTCTTTGCGTTCGGATGGCTCTTCCTGCGCAACTATCCCGACCTCTGGACAGGTCTAATCCTTCTGGGCATTGCGCCTTGTATTGGAATGGTTCTTGTATGGGCGGATTTGGGCGGCGCTGATAACCCGCTCTCTGTAAGTCTTATGGCCTGGAACAGCCTGATCCAAATCGCTTCTGTCCCCGTTTGGATTTACTTGCTCATCGGAACAAGGGTCTCGCTTCCCGTTGGGCTGATCTTGGAAAGCACCTTCCTGTATCTTGGGCTGCCTCTCATAGCGGCTTACTTCACGCGACGGGCGGTTATGAGAACGAAAGGCGAGATGTGGTTCAAGGCTTGGTTGACGCCTGTGCTGGGAAAGATTCAATTGACCGCCCTCTTAGCGACTTTGATCGTGATGTTTGCCCTCAAAGGCGAAGCCATCTTCAATGCTCCAGAATTGATTGGCTATATGATTGTGCCATTGGCACTATTTTTCGTGATGCTATTTGTTGTTGGTACGCTTTCTGCCTGCGTTGGAATGAGATTGCCGATGGACAAATCTGTCACGGTTGGATTCCATGTAACAGGGCGAAACTTCGAGTTGTCCATCGCTTTGGCCCTCACTGCCTTTGCCGCGTCCCCCATGGTCGTGGTGTCCACTGTAATCGGGCCACTGATCGAAGTTCCTGTTATGTTGTCCTTAGCGTGGATTGGGAGACGACTTGTTGAGCGCTTTCCTTCATGCTGCGTTCGAGGCAGAGCAGAGCTCCTGGCGCAAAGTGACGGCGCCTAACAAAGGGTGGAACTTCCCATGCTCCTGCTCTTCTCCAGGGCGTTGCTTGGCCTGCGTCCACGGCTGCAAACGGCAAGCGAGCATCTAGTGCATGAAGTCGGAGCAACACAAGGAAGGAAAGGTAGATGACCTCCAACAGGTTCGTGTTCTTCTCCGGCAAGGGCGGAGTGGGCAAGACTACCTGTGCCTGTGCCACGGCCGTTGCGGCAGCCGAGAAGGGCCTCAAGACGCTTATCGTCTCCACCGATCCCGCCAGCAACGTCGGCGACGTCTTCCAGCAGCCGATCGGCGCCCAGGCGACCGCCATTCGCGGCGTGCCGAACCTGTTCGCCGTCGAGATCGACCCGGACAGCGCCACGGAATCCTACCGCGAGAAGGTGCTCGCACCGATGCGCGGCATCCTGCCCGACGAGATCGTCGCGGTGATCGAGGAGCAGTTCCGCTCGCCGTGCACCACCGAAATCGCGGCTTTCGACCGGTTCACGGACTTCCTGGTGAACCCGGGTTACGATCTGGTCGTCTTCGACACTGCGCCCACCGGCCACACCCTTCGGCTGCTCGAGCTGCCGATGGACTGGAGCAAACACATCGAGGAGTCCGCCAAGGCCGGCGGGCAGACCTGCCTCGGGCCAGTCGCCTCGATCCAGGCGGGCAAGGAGAAGTACGATCGGGCGATCGCGGCCTTGCGCGACCGCGGCCTCACCTCGTTCGTCTTCGTCACCATCCCGGAGAAGACGTCACTCGACGAGGCCAAGCGTACCGGTGAGGAACTTGCGGCTCTGGGGATCACGGTTCAGCGGCTGATCATCAACCACGTGCTGCCGGTGGACGACGGCCAGAACGCCTTCTTCGCCCGGCGGCGGGCGATGCAGCAACCGTATGTCGCGGAGGCGGCAAAGACGTTTCCGGGCGTGGCCATTTGCCAGGTCGAGGAGACGTTCGTCGAGATCATCGGGGCGAAGGCGCTGTCGGCGTTTGCCCGCCTCTTGGATGGGCGGGGTGAGACGCGTCCGGCGGAGACCGAGCTTTCGGGGCTCGCCCTTCTGCAGCGAAGCAACGGGGACCAACGGAGGTTCTTCTTCATGGGCAAGGGGGGCGTCGGGAAGACCGTGGTGTCTGCCGCCACCGCGCTGCATCTGGCGCGGGGGGGTGTGCGGACGCTGCTCGTTACCACCGATCCGGCGGCCCATACCGGGCGGGTGCTTGGGTGCGAGGCGACGGACGTACCGACGCAGGTCCCGGGCGAGCCCAACCTCTTCGCTGCGCGTGTGGACCAGGAGACCGCCGTGCGGGAGTATCGGCAGCGCATCCTGAGTGAATCGCGCGGTCGTTTCGACGAGGCCACGCTGGTGGCCATGGAGGAGGAGCTCAACTCCCCCTGTACCGAGGAGATGGCAGCATTCGAGAAGTTCCTGGCGTACTTGACCGATGACAGCTTCCCGGTCGTCGTCTTCGATACCGCCCCGACGGGCCACACGCTGCGCCTGCTGTCGCTGCCTTTCTCATGGGAGAAGCAGGTGGAGATGATGGTGGCGATGCGCCCCGGCACGCAGTCGTACGAACGCACCCGGGAGCGCTACAAAGACGCGGTGGCGATGCTGCAGGACCGCGACCTGACCCGGCTGGTGTTCGTGGTGTTGCCGGAGAAGACGCCGCTGCTCGAGGCGCTGCGCGCCCGCGACGACCTCGCGGCGGCCGGCATCTCCACGTCGGCGGTGGTGGCCAACATGCTGCTTCCCGACGACGCCTGCCGCTCGCCGCGCCTCAGACTGCGGCGCGAGGCGCAGCGGTACTACCTGTACGCCATGCGGCGCGACTTCGGAGTGCCGCGATTCGACCTGACCTTGCGCGACGACGAGGTGATCGGGACGGCGGCGTTGGCCGGGATCGCCGCGGAGCTGTGGGGCGACCCGGTGGCCAAGGGGGGTGCGCAATGACCGCGGCCGAGCCACGGGTCCGCGTGTACTTCACCCCGCTGTCCAACCCGTGCGGCGAAGGGGCCACCTGTTGCGGTCCGGTGGGGATGAGGCCAGAGGAGGCGGAGACGCTTCGATCGGCGGTGGCCGAGGCCGTGCCGGGTGCTGGCGTCGAGCTGATCGACGCCTCGCGCAAGCTGCACCTTCACCGCGACGGGGCGGTGCTCCGCATGGTGAACACGCTGGGGCTCGCGGTGTACCCCGTGATCACGGTGGACGGCGACATCATTTCGATGGGGCCGCCCGCGGTCGACGAGCTGGGCCCGCTCATCCGAGCCAGGGTGGGCGGCTAAAGCAAGTGGGGATGAGGGGATGAGGGGATGAGCGTAGTGGCGGGGCATGCTGTGCGAATCGGATTGGGGGAATCGCAATGACTGAGCGTGAGGTGGACGTCAAGACTACGGTCCGGAAGCACTACGCGAGCATCGTCCGCGACGGAGGGAGCTGCTGCGGCCCGTCCCTGAGGGCTGGCGGCTGCTGCGGCCCAGATCCATTGGAAGGCGAGCTGAGCAGGATGATGGGCTACAGCGAGGAGGAACTTGGCGCTGCCCCGGTGGGCTCGAACCTGGGCCTCGGCTGTGGCAACCCGCTCGCGTTCGCGGCGCTCAAGCCGGGCGACGTGGTCGTGGACCTCGGCTCGGGCGCGGGGTTTGACTGCTTCCTGGCGGCTCGGCAGGTTGGGGATTCCGGCCGCGTAATCGGCGTGGACATGACGCCCGAGATGCTCGACCGGGCGCGCGCCAACGCGGCCGCGGACGGCTACGCGAACGTGGAGTTTCGCATGGGCGAGATCGAGAACCTCCCGGTGGCGGACGGCACGGCCGACATGGTGATCTCGAACTGCGTCATCAACCTCTCGACCGACAAGCCGCGCGTTTTCCGCGAGGCGCTGCGCGTCCTCAAGCCGGGTGGGAGGCTGATGGTGTCCGACCTGGTCCTCGAGCGTCCGCTTCCGGGAAGCGTGCGGCGCTCCGTCGAGGCGTACGCCGGCTGCATCGCGGGGGCGATGCTCAAGGACGATTACCTTGCGGCCATCCGCCAAGCCGGCTTCACCGAGGTGGAGGTGCAGGCCGAGTCGGGGTTCACGGTCGGCTCCTCGAACCCCGACGAGAGCGAACTCGCGCTCCTCAACGAGGACGGCGTGACCCCGGAGGAGGCGCGGGCGGCGGCCGCGGCGGTTGTCTCGATCAAGGTGACAGCACGCCGTCCGTGATGAGGGAACGAAAATGGTCCATCCATCAGCCGGGTCACCGAAACCTACCGGCGTGCCGGCTTGACCAACCGCGAGCATTACGATCTCTGGGGGAGAAATGGGCAACGAGTCAGACCAAGGCAGAAAGAGGACGGTGCTGTTCCTTTGCACCGGAAACTCGTGCCGATCGCAGATGGCGGAGGCGTTTCTTCGCCGCATGGCGGGAGGGCGTTTCGAGGTCCTGAGCGCGGGCCTCGACCCCGCTCCCGAGATTCATCCGGTCGCCGTCGAGGTGATGGCCGAGAAGGGCTTTGACCTGTCCGGTCAACGCCCTAAGAGCGCCAAAGACTACCTGGGGCGGCGCACTGTGCACTCCGTCATCATCGTGTGCGATCGGGCCGCCCAGCGCTGTCCGACCACGTGGCCCGGGGTGCTCGAGCGGCTGCACTGGCCGTTCGAGGACCCTGCGGCCTTTGAGGGCGACAAGGCCGCACAGCTCGCCAAGTTTCGCGAGGTCCGCAACTAGATCGAGAATCGCATCCGGGGTTGGCTCGACGCCGGAGAACCGGCTGGAGAGAGCAAGACATGAGTCGAGATCTGGCGGAGTCTTGCTGCGTTGTCGCGGAGGCGCCGATGCTGCCCCCCCGACCAAGGAAGGGCCGTCTGGTGAGTATCGGCCTCGGGGCGATGGGGCTGTGGGTGGTACTCTACGTGGCCCTCGCTCCGCTCTCACACTGGGTCACCTACGGTCTCTTCCCGCTTGAGGTCGGGACGGCTCTTGCCTCCGCAGTGGAGTTCTTCTCGTTCGAAGCTCCGAAGGTCTTGCTCCTGCTGACCCTGGTCGTGTACGGGGTCGGCGTCGTGCGCTCGTTCTTCACCCCCGAGCGCACGCGCCGGGTCCTCGCCGGGACCCGGGAGTCGGTCGGCAACGTGCTGGCCGCGCTCCTCGGGGTCGTGACCCCGTTCTGCTCGTGCTCGGCGGTGCCGCTGTTCATCGGGTTCGTGACGACGGGCGTCCCGCTCGGCGTGACGTTCTCGTTCCTCGTGTCGGCCCCGATGGTCAACGAGGTCGCGCTCGTGCTCCTTTGGAGCCTCTTCGGCTGGAAGGTGGCGGCGGTGTACATGGCCACGGGCCTGGCGATCGCGATGGCATCCGGCTGGGCGATCGGGCGGATGAAGATGGAGCGGCACGTGGAGCCGTGGGTGTACGAGGTCAAGGGAGGCGCGGCCGGCCCGGACGCGGCTCCGAT
>JAJXYI010000387.1 GCA_021780625.1 bacterium
TGCTGGGAAAAATACTGCACACCGCAGCCGGCGTCGCCCGACCACTCGTCGCGGGGCGCGTCCTCCCGGTAGTCCACCGGGGAGAACGCCAGCTCGTTGAGCCAGTTTGTGATCGAGCCGGTGGGCGTCACATACCCGCCGGCCATGCTCGTGCCCATCGAGATGCCGAGCACGGAGTTGGCGCGCAGCGACATCGAGCCGGCGAGCGCGGTGACCTCGCCGTCGTTGGCCACCTCGAAGGGCACGCCGCCCCAGCGCTCGCGCAGGGTGAAGAACATCCGCCGGATGTGCTTCTGGAACGCGTCCTGGGGCACGCCGCGAAACAGCGAGGCGACTCGCACCTCGTTGTTGACATAGACCCCCGCCGCGCTGCCTCCGATGGCGTCCAGACGCGGCAGCTTCGACGCGGCCCGCGCAATGGAATCGTGGATACCCGCGATGTGGTAGGCCGGATCCTTTTCGAAGTAGGGATTCCACGGAATCTCCTCCGAATACACGACCTTCCCGTTGATGACCGCGGCGGCCTTGCGATCGCTGCCTCCGATGTCGAAGCCCACCCGGCAGCCCTCGAGGTGCCTGCCCACCGCCAGTCCGTCGGACTGCCGCACACCCGACTCGTCGCGGGCGGCCTCGACCGCGAAGCGGGCGCCATAAACACGTTCGCCCATGAATTCGAAGTCGAAGGCGCGCGGGCCCGACGGGCTGTATTCCTCAGCTAGCGCCGCGGCCACCTCGGGTGCGCCCACCACCCTCACGGTCGACCCGCCGCGCTGCCAAAGCAGGGATTTCACCAGCCGCTCCGCGTAGCGCAGCGTGAGCGCGGCCTGCGGGTGATCCGCGGACAACAGCCGCGTGCGGTGCACGGTGCCCAGCCCGTCCGGACGGACCAGGACAAGGGAAACCGCCCTCGCCCCCCGGTCACGGGCCACGAGAGCCTCGTAGGCGCGGTTCCAGAGCACGGCGGGGACGAAATCGGGATCGAGAGGGAGACGGACGCGGGGGACGACGGGGAGCATGTGGGGAAAGGGTTATGCGATCGTTGCGGAGCCCTGCAATCCCAGCGGCATTTGGGGTGCCCGATGGACGCTTGGAGGCGCTGGCGCGCGGACGGAAATCACAGCGGAGTCAGTTGTAGGAAGGCCTCCGGGGAGTAGCGCTTGAAAGCCTCGATGGCCTCGTATTCGGCCAGACCGATCGCGTTGTAGCGCTCCGCAAGCCGGCGGCTCCGGTCCTCGGTCCGCTGCCAAAATTCCCGGCGGTCGTCTCCGAGGAACAGGGCCTGGTCCTTCTGCGTTTCGTGACGGAAGATCGCCCGGCGGCGGCGCAACACCTCCTGGGGGCTGAGCGGCACGGCCATGTCGATCTCGTCCGCCGCCCATTCCGCCCAGGCTCCGCGGTACAGCCAGAGTTCGGTCTCCCCAACCCAGGGCTGGCCCGCGCTCGCCTTCAACGCCTCCGCAAGCGCCCGCAGGCACAGGCGGTGCGTGCCGTGCGGATCGTCGAGATCGCCCGCCGCGAAGATCAGGTGGGGCCGGACCTCCTCAAGCAACCGCACCATGCGGGCGACGTCCTCCGCACCAAGCTGGCGGCGCCTCGGAAGCGCGCTCCGGTAGAAGGGCAGGTCCAGGAAGTGGAGACGGCCCGCAGGCACGCCGCATTCGCGGGCCGCGGCGAGCGCCTCGTGCCGCCGAATCAGCCCCTTCCAGCGTTCCTGGTCCGCCGAGGCCGCAAGGACTCCCGTCGAGGAAAAGGCCGCAAGCGCCTCGTCGATGCGTCTAGCCGCCTCTGGCGTGGAAAACCCAGCGTCCCGGGCGAACAGCAGGGCCCGCCACAGCGACTCGTCCGACACCGCATTGGATCCGGATACCTGATACGCCACGTGGACTTCGTGCCCGTGCTCGACGAGCCTGCACAGCGTCCCGCCCATCGAGATCACGTCGTCGTCCGGGTGCGGCGAAAGCACGAGCACCCGCTTCGGGAACACGCCCGCGGACGACGCGCGCAGCGGCCGCACCGGAGCGTCGCCCGGCTTCGTGCGTGCCGGATCACGGCCACCCGGCCAGCCCGTGATCGTGTGCTGCATCTGGTAAAATCCCGCGAGGTTCGCCTCGTACGCCGATCCGTACACGCGCAGGAGGTCCTGTAGTCCCGCCTCGTTGTAGTCGTCGTCGGTGAGCTTGAGGATCGCCTTCCCCGTCTTTCCCGAGAGCCAGAGAATCGCGCGCCGAGTCATGCGCTCATCCCACTCGAGTCCCTGGTCGTCCAGCGGACCAAGCAGCCACGGCGTGCGATAGCGCGTCAGCGCCCCACCCGCGTTGGCGTCCAGGATGAACCGGCAGGCGTCGTGCTCCTGCAGGAACGAGGCGGGCAGCTGGGCCGTGACCGGCCCCTCCACCGCCTGCCGGACGACCTCGGCCTTGTGCTCGCCCCAGGCCATCAGCACCACCCGCCGGGCCTCGAGTATCGTGCGCACGCCCATCGTCACGGCATAACTCGGCGTGTGCTCCTCGCCGCCGAAATCGCCCGCCGCATCGCGACGCGTGAGCGCATCGAGCGCCACCAGCCGCGTGCGGGAGCG
>JAJXYI010000642.1 GCA_021780625.1 bacterium
CGGCGCCCGTGAAAACTGGCCGATTCCCGAGGGCTCCGTCGTCGCCCGCAACAAGGCGATCGATCGTCATCAACAGGAAGTCATCAAGCGCGACACGCCCGTCATCGAGGCCTGGGCCAAGAAGGGCAAGCCCTTCATCCCCTGGGCCTCCGAACCCGGCGACCTTCCCCAGGCCACCGTCCCCGCCTTCCCGGGCGCCGAGGGCGGCGGCATGTATTCATTCGGTGGACGCGGCGGCAAGGTGTACGTCGTCACCAACCTCAACGACAGCGGCCCCGGCTCCCTCCGCGAGGCCTGCGAGGCCGCGGGCCCCCGCATCGTCGTGTTCAACGTCGCCGGCATCATCCACCTGAAGATGCCCATCTTCATCGAGGCCCCCTACATCACCATCGCGGGTCAGACCGCCCCGGGCGACGGCATCTGCATCGCGGGCGAGGGCATCGTCGACGACGCCCACGACGTCGTGATCCGCTACATCCGCCTGCGTCGCGGAAATATGGATATCTTCGACCGCCACGGCACCCTCTACGGCAACCCGATTGGCAACATCATCGTCGACCACGTCTCCGCCTCCTGGGGCTTCGACCAGAACATCGACACCTACCGCCACATGTACACCCCGCCGGGCACCAAGCGCGCACTGAAGCTGCCCGCCGTGAACGTCACCATGCAGTGGGTCATCAGCAGCGAGGCGCTCAACACCTACAACCACGCCTTCGGCGGCGACTGGGGCGGCAAGAACTCGATGTTCGACCACAACCTCTTCGCGTGCAACACCGCCCGCAACCCGAGCGTCGCGATGAGCTACAGCTTCAACTTCGTGAACAACGTGCTGTTCAACTGGCGCCACCGCTCCGTCGACGGCGGCGACCGCAACAGCCGCTACAACTTCATCAACAACTACTACAAGCCCGGCCCGGCCACGCTCCACAGCGACGTCCGCTTCCGCATCCTCGAGCCCTCGCAAAGCTGGAGCAAGAAGGACCCCGTCAGCCGCTGGGGCAAGGCGTATGTCGCCGGTAACTACGTCGAGGGCTATCCCGCCGTGACCGCCGACAACTGGAACGGCGGCGTGCAGTTCGAACTCGCGCCCAACGTGCTCGCCAACGGCAGCATCGCCAAGGGCATGGTCGACAACGCGACCCGCCTGAAGCAGATCATCGGGGAGGTCCGCGTCGACCAGCCCTTCCCAATGCCGCCGGTCACGATCCAGTCCGCGCAGCAGGCCTTCGTGGCCGTCCTCGCCGGCGCCGGCGACACCCTCCCGCACCGCGACGCGGTCGACAAGCGCGTCGTCGAGATGGTCCGCACCGGCAAGGTCTGGGGCCTCGGCCTCCAGCAGCCGATCCACCCCATGAAGGGCCTCGCCAAGAACAATATCGGCGTCGCCGGCAACGGCATCATCACCAACATTGACCAGGTCGGCGGTTATCCCGAGTACAAGGGTACGCCCGACCCCGAGGTCGGCGCCGACGGCATCCCGACGTGGTGGAAAGTCAAATACGGCCTCGACGTCAATGATCCGAACCTCGCCTCCGAGGACCTCCAGCACGACGGCTACACCGTCATGGACAAGTACCTCGACGGCCTCGATCCGACGCAGAAGATCGACTGGAGCAAACCCAGCAGCAATGTGAACACGCTGACCGAGGCGGATTTCCGCCGCAGCTGACGCGTCACTTTCAGCTTCAGTCGTTCTCATCCAGCCCCGGAGCGCCCGCCGCCCGGGGCTTTTGGCATTCGGAATCCGAAAGCCATCGGGCATAGTCTGTGCCAAGCGCAACGAAGCCCGGTCCCTCGGCTCCGATCCAGGCTCACGCAGAGACGCAGAGTCGCAGAGAACACAGTCCTCCGCCCTCCGACCTCCGACCTCCGACATCCGACATCCGACCTCCGACATCCGACTTCCGGAATCCGCTCTCGCCTCCCCGCGGCCCCTGACCCGAAATGGAGCCCCCGATGACGCCCTCCGATCCCGCTCCTCCCGAAAACGGCGGACTCGTCCCCGCCGATCTCACGGAGGTGGGCGTGTACTCCTCGGAGCGCGCCGCCTTCGAACACGGGCTCGTCGTGGTGGCGGTCGGACTCCCCTGTTGGCTCCTGCCGACCATGGAAGGCTTCAAGCTCTACGTCGAACCCTCGGCCGTCGAACACGCGCGGTGGCATCTCGACTGTTTCGACCGCGAAAGCCTCTCCTGGCCGCCCGTCTTCGAACCGCCGCCACCGCCGCCGCGCGCGATGAAGCTCGAATTCGTCACCCCTCTGCTCTGGGCGCTCGCGGTCATGGCGTCCTTCTGGATGCAGCAACGCCTGCCCGTGCGCTGGGAAAAGGCCGGCCTGCTCGACGCCCGCGAGGTCTTCGACCACGGCCAGGTCTGGCGCGCCGCCACCGCGCTGTTCCTGCATGCCGACATCGCCCACCTCTGCTCCAACCTTTTCCCAGGAATCTTCGTTTTCGCCACGGTCCTGCCGACCTTCGGACGCCTGCGCGGCTGGCTGCTGATCGCCCTCGCGTCGGTCTCGGGCAACCTTTTCTCGGTCCTGGCGCACTACGGCAGCGACTACCGCTCGCTCGG
>JAJXYI010000611.1 GCA_021780625.1 bacterium
GTGCCGCAGGACGGCGAGATTGTGAGGGCCGTTTCCCAAACGGCTTCGGTCTTGGTCCTCGTTCATGACGACATCGAGCCGCCAGTGCAGTCGATTTTCGATACCCCATACAGAAGGCCGCTGATAATTTGACGGAATTCGCCGAATCACCGAGAATCGGCTTGCAAGCGTTGCGCGCGTTGGCCACTTGGATCGGATCTCGCGATGCAAGAATTCGCCCGCCCCCCGCCAGACCTCTGGGCAATGTTGCTGCCAGAGCGGCGACGAAGCCTGATCCTGAGGCTGGAGAGCATGCTTCTCCCCAGAGTCACTCGCGCACCGATCATCGCGGAGAACTCGGATGACGAGCGACGACTGCACCCTGACACGCCCCATCTCTCCGCCATACGACAGCAGGCCAGAGAAGATTCACGGCCGCCACCGTGAGCGGCAAGCTATTGTGTACATTCGCCAATCGACGCCTCAGCAGGTGGAGCGCCATCAGGAATCGACGCGACTGCAATATGCGTTGGTTGAGCGGGCCTGCCAGTTCGGCTGGGCCCGCGACGCAATCGTGGTCATCGACGACGACCTCGGACACACTGGTTCCACTGTCGAAGGCCGACTGGGCTTCCAGAGGCTGGTGGCTGAGGTCAGCCTCGGTCGCGTGGGCTTGGTTCTGGGGATCGAGATGTCCCGCCTAGCGCGGTCCTGCCTGGATTGGCATCAATTGCTGGAGATCTGCGCGGTGTTCGATACGCTGATCGCAGACCCCGAAGGCGTGTATGATCCCGCGGGTTGCTACAATGACCGGCTTCTTTTGGGGCTGAAGGCAACGATGTCAGAGGCGGAACTCCACATTCTCAAGGCGAGAATGCTCGAAGCGCGGATGGCCAAGGCGCGCCGTGGGGAGCTTGGAAAGCCCGTACCCATGGGCTATGCGCGCCGGCCGTCGGGGGAAATCATCTTCGATCCCGATGAGCAAGCGCAAGCCACGATCCGCCTGGCCTTCGAACTCTACCAACGCTTCGGTACGATCGGTAAGGTATTGCGCCATCTCGCCGTCAACGAGATCCGCATGCCAGTGCGCGTCGCCGGCGGCGAGAACAAGGGCGAGATCGAGTGGCGTCGGCCCAATCGGCCATCTTTGTATTGCCTATTGGTCAACCCGATTTACGCCGGCGCGTACGTCTATGGCCTGCGTCCGACGGATCGGCGGCGTCATAAGCCGGGTCGGCCAAAAACCGGGCGGAAGTCGCCTAAACTCGACAATGCCGCCGTCGTCATTCCAGATCACGTGCCCGCCTACATCACTTGGGATCAGTATCAGGAAAACCAGGCTCGCCTTCGGGCGAACGCGGCCAGACAGAAAGGCCCGGTTCGCGCCGGTAGCGCGTTGCTGTCGGGGCTACTGATCTGCGGTCGTTGTGGATTGCGGATGACTTCGGCCTACCAAAACAATGGCCATGCCCCCCGCTATCAGTGCGGGAACATGAAATCGACTTATGACGAGCCCCTCTGCCAATCGCTGACGGCGGCGCCTCTCGATAGGCTGATTGCCGAACTCGTCCTGGCGGCGGTGCAGCCGGCGGCCATCGAGGTCAGCCTCGCGGTCGCGGCGGATGTGGAGGCTGAGCGCGCGGCGCTGGAGCGGCATTGGCGGCAAAGTCTGGAACGGGCCGCCTATGTCGCCCAGCGGGCGCACCGCCAGTACCAAGCTGTCGAACCTGAGAACCGACTGGTGGCCCGCACGCTGGAGCGGGCCTGGGAAGAGGCGTTGGCGGACCAGGCGCGACTGAAAGCCGATTACGAGCGACGGCGGCGCGAGCAGCCAGCGGCGCCGAGCCTCGAAGAAATCGCCGCGATACAAGCTGTCGCTGGAGACTTGCCGGATCTGTGGCGTGCCAAGACAACGACCCAGGAGGATCGTCAGACCATAGTGCGTTTGCTCCTGGACCGCATTCTGGTCGAAGTCATTGACGGCGCCGAACAGGTCCGTGTCGAATGTCACTGGCACGGTGGCGTTCGCACGCAGCACCGGGTGATCCGCCCGGTCGCCAACGCCAAGGCCCTCAGCACCTACGCCGCATTGGTCGCTCGGGCGTCGGAACTTCGCCGCGCCGGGCACGACAGCACCACAATCGCGAAAATCTTGAACCGTGAAGGCTGGCGGCCGGCCAAGCGCTGCGATGCGTTCAGCCCCTCCATGGTCCGCCACCTACTTTACAACGCCGATCCCGAAGCCGCCGCGCGCCGGCTGCGCGCGCCCAAGGCGCCTCGCAATCCGGACGAATGGACAATTCCGGAACTGGCCGCTCAAATTGCTGTGCCTGAATCGACCATCTATGGTTGGGTCCGCAAGGGACGACTGTCCAGTCGAGCTATTGCGGAGACGTCCCGTCCGCGAAGGCTGGTTCATGCCGACGCCGCCGCCATTGAGGCTATCAAAGCCAATCTGAGGTCCCCGCTATCTCACTGAAGTGCTCCCTTCAGCGCTAAATTTTGAGAGTCCCCATGACTATGCGATCTCGATCGCCCAATGATCGCGCACGACGCGTCCAAGCTTGTCGGCGCGCAGGGTTGAAGACG
>JAJXYI010000133.1 GCA_021780625.1 bacterium
AAGACCGACGCCGAGCGCATCCGCGTGCTCGAGCAGGTCTTCGCCGACCAGCGCTCCCTCCTGGCGAACTACGTCAACCCCAACCTCGACGCCGTGCCCCAGATGTTCTGCGCGTACAAGGAGGTGCTCGACCTCTACCGCAAGGGCCTGCGCGTGCCGGACGACGTGACCATCGTGTGGCCGGACGACAACTACGGTTACCTCCGAAACTACACCACACCGGCGGACCGGGCGCGCAGCGGGGGCTTCGGCGTGTATTATCATCTCTCCTACCTGGGACGCCCGATGGCCTATCTGTGGCTTTGCTCCACGCCACCCGCGCTCGTGTGGGAGGAGATGGAGAAGTCATTCCAGTTGGGCGCCGACCGCATGTGGATCGTGAACGTCGGCGACCTCAAGCCGGCGGAGATTCCGCTCCAGTTCTTCATGGAACTCGCCTGGAATGCGCACGGCTGGGGTCCGGACGCGCAGCCCGAATTCCTCCGACAGTGGTCGATCCAGACCTTCGGCCCAGACGAGGGTCCCGCAATCGCCGCGGCGCTCCAGGAATACTACCTCCTGAACTTCCAACGGAAGCCCGAGCAGCTGCAGTGGTGGCTCCCGAGAACCCCGCGCAGGCCAAGCACGCTGACCGACGAGGAAGTGAGCGAAAGACTGGCGGCGTATGCGGGACTTGTGAACGACGTCCAGGCGATCGGGATCCGGATGCCCACCCGCCTCCAGAATGCGTTTTTCGAACTTGTGGAATACCCGGTCGTCGGCTCCGCGCTCGCCAACCAGCGCTTCTTCCTCGGCGAACGTGGCGACACTGCGGCCGCGCGCGAGGCGGACCAACAACTGGTCGACCTGACCCATCAGTACAACCAGGTGATTGCGGGCGGGAAGTGGAACCGGATCCTGGCACTGGAACCCGCCGACGGCCAGTGGTCCTCCATGCGCATCGCGCGCTGGACGCCTCCGCCCGCTCCCCGCGCCGCCGTCCCCGCCCCGCGGTCCGGAACCTACGTCGCAGTCGTCGGGGGACATTTCACCCAATCCATGCCTGCCGGCGGAGCCGTGTGGACCGCCGTGCCTGGCCTGGGGCGCACGGGCGATGCCGCGACCGTGATCCCCTTCACAGCGCCCTCCCTGCCGCTCTCGGCGGCGGACGAGGCGCCCCGAATGGATTACGCTCTGAAGATCCCCCGCCCGGGGCTCTTCACGTTACATATCCAGTTTCTCCCTACCCATCCGATCTCGGGCCGCCAGCTTCGCGTGGCCGTCGCTCTGGACAACCAGCCACCCCGGCTCGTCGCGCTCGAGGACGCCCAGTCCGGCTCCGCCTGGGCACAAGGCGTGCTGGACGAGGTCCGGGAGGCTTCCGTGCCGCTCGAGGTGCCGAAACGCGGCGGCCATGTGCTCCACGTCTACGGCCTGCAGCCCGGCGTGGTCATCGACAAGCTCTTGATCGACCTCGGCGGCCTCACCCCCAGCTACCTCGGCCCTCCCGCCCAATGAACTAAAAACACAGTGAACAGAAGGTAACGAAGCGTCGGTTGTCTGACCGAGCGATCGTTGGCAGGACCGGTTCGGATGACGATCCATCTGAACTTGTCGCCTTTCAGACTACGGTTCGATGCCACCGGCTTTGAACCACTGAGCGTTCTTCATTCCCTTCGTTGGCTTCTGTTCAATTTTCCCTCCCAATTTTGAATGTTATGAAACTCGGTGTCAGAGCCCACGATTTCGGAAAACTTCCCGTCGATGAACTGGCCGCGCGCATCGCGGCGCACGGACTCGAGTCCATCCAGCTTGCGCCGACGAAGGCGCTCGCCGGCTTCGATCGGGACGAGGACCGCCTGAGCCCAGGTTTTGCGGCGGACGTGGCGGAGGCATTTCGCCGGCGCGGCATCCGCATCGCCGTGCTCGGCTGCTACATCAATCTCGGCGATCGCGACGAATCGCGGCGCAGACCGCAGCTGGAGCGTTTCAAGGCCTACCTGCGGTTCGCACGCGACTTCGGCTGCAGCGTCGTGGGCACCGAGACGGGTTCGCTCAACGCGGACTTCTCGCGGCATCCGGACAACGGCGGCGAGGAGGCATTCCAGATCGTGCTCTCAGGCGTGCGGGAACTCGTCCGAGAAGCCGAGAAGTTCGGGGTGTTCGTCTGCATCGAGGCGGTCGAGCGCTACGTCATCTCTTCGCCGCAACGCCTGCGTAGGCTCATCGACGAGGTGGACTCGCCCAACCTCCAGGTGATCTACGACCCGGTGAACCTGCTTTGGCCCACGAACTGCGCGCGCCAGGACGAGATCCTGGAGGAGGCCCATGCGCTGCTCGGCGACCGCATCTGCATCGTGCACGCCAAGGATTTCTCCGCGGAGGGCGGCGCGTTTGTCGAGCTTCCCGCCGGAACGGGTGAACTCGATTACAGCAAGGTCCTCCGCTGGGTGCGCGAGCACAAACCGGGGATCGATGTTCTCCTTGAGAACACGTCCCCGGACACGATCGCCGACACGGTCGCCTTCATGCGCGCGGCGTACCGCGACGCCTGAGCCGACCGGGTGTCAGCGACTCGGTGCG
>JAJXYI010000464.1 GCA_021780625.1 bacterium
TGTAACCCTTGTCATCGGTCTGTCCGCTGAGCAGGTTTGCGCGGTTCATCAGGTAGGCCATCTGGTCCTTCGCGGCTAGTTGCAGGGTGAAGGTCATCTGCTGGTTCTGGATGGGCACCCCGGCCTGATACGTGATCTGCCCGCTGCCGGTCACGCGCGTGTCGGGAGAGAGGAACTCGAGCTTCGTGACCTTCAGGTTGAGGTCGGCCCCGCGCTCGGCGTGCAGCGTGAATGTGTCGAAGGGCAGCTCGCTGAACTTCTGAGCAAGGTCGGCAACTGCCACCACATTTTGGCGGCCGGTGGCTGCTCCAAAAAGGCCGGCCAGCGACGACACCACGTTGACGGCCGTGCCGGTCTTCCGACCGAGCGCGCGCAGCACGCCTTGGGAACCCGTCACGTCAAACGAACCCCGGACGGACTGCGCGAGCGCGCCGAGGTTGGCACCCTGCCCCTGTAGGTCGGCGTTCACGGAGACCTTGGATTCCAACTGCGGCGGGTCGTCCGGATCGGCGGCCTTGAGGAATGCGCCGACGTCGAAGTTCGTGACCTTCACCGTGGATGTGAGGTTGTAGGGCTGCGGTTGATGCGCGTCGAAGGTCACGGCCGCGCCGACCTGGAACGGGTTTCCATTCAGGCTTCCGGAAAGGCCGTCGAGCGCCAGCCGCGTGGGCGTCGCTTCAGCCGAGCCTTTGATGCCGCTCACGATGTAGTTCGTCCCGTAGGTGATCTTGTCGAAGCGCACCTGGACCTTGCCCGAGGCCCCGGTCCAGAACGGATGGGTGTCGCGTGCGGGGGCCGGTGCCTGGGAAACGGCCGGGGCCGATTCGGAGCCTGTCGCCCCGACGGATTCTTGCGCGGCGGCGGGCTGGGCCGTGGTGTCGGCCTGCGGTGCGAGCGCGGCGAGCGCCTTGAGGTCGTCGACGAACAGGTTGGAGCTGGTGATCGTGCCGTCGAAACCGATGGTGCCGTTGGCGCGTGAGAGCGTGCCGTCGACCAGCACATCGGAGGTGCGGCCGCCCTTGGTGAGCTTGAAGGGAATGTGCAGGCGGTCGGCGCCTCCGCCGCCAAGCGAGGCGTCGACGCCGAGGTCCACGTCGCCGAGCGGCTGTCCTCCGTTGGCGGATACGAGATTCCGGATCGTGAGGCTGGCCTTCGCGCGGATGAGGTTGGAGAGGGTGGCGTCGAAGGTCGAATCGAGCACGCCACCCGAAAGCGCCACGCCCGCCGCGGCGGCCGGCTGGCGCATGAGGGCAGGCAGGTCCACGTGCAGGGTGCCCTTGGCGGCGATCTCATGCGAGGCGCCGAGTCCCGCCGCGCCGGAGGCGGCCAGGTGCAGGACTGGATGCGTGCCGTCGGTGACGTCGAGGCGCGAGACTTCGTAGTGCACCGTGTCGTCGCGGTCCGCGGCGTTGAACTCGGCGCTGAGGTCGAGCCCGCGCAGGAGCGGCCTGCCGGCGAGCACCACGCCAACCCCGTGCAGCTCCACGGGCTTTGTCGTGGAAATCCGAATATCCTTGAGGGAGCGAAGCCCGATCGTGAACGACGCGCCCTGGAGTTCGCCCGACAGGCGCGCGTTCGGGACATAGGTCTCGGCCCAGCTCAGCGGGACGGCACCGAGCTCGATCCGCGCGAGGTCGCGGGCCGGATCGGCCGGCGCAGCCGAGAGCACGCCGAGGCGGAGCGACACCGGCTGAAGGAGCGCAAACGCGAGCAGAGGGGTCCGGGTGCCGCGCATCACGGTCGTCGCGGCCCGGTCCACCCGAAGGGTGCCGTCTGAGAAGGTGCCCTCGGAACTGGTTTCGATTGTCAGCGGGCCGGTCGGCACGGGAAGGAAGGGCTTTAGGGCGCTGACGACGTGCGAGGTGAGCGCGTAGGAATACGCGATGACGGGCTTGCCGGTGAGCTGGGTGACGCGCGCGTGTGCTTCGCCACCGATCCGGTCACCCTGCGGCGTGACCACGTCAAGTCCGGCGACGGTGGCGGCGACCGCATCGGGCGAATAATCGACCGACGGACTGACTTTCAAGGTGAGCCCCTGGACAATGGATTTTCCGTTCTGGGCGATCGTGAGCCCTTGGACGACGACGGGTGAGGTCGGTGTGAGCTTCACGTGGCTGCCATCCGGCGTAGCGGCGACGTCGAACGCGAGTGAGAGCGTGCCTTCCTTGATGCTGACCGCCTTCGCAAGGGGCTGGGCCCAGACGAGCGGAAGCCTGGAGACCATGATCGACGCGAGTTCGCGGCCCGGATCCTGGAGGCTGACCTTGCGTGACTGGAGGGCATAGCTGACGGGCTGAGTGCTCGTGATTCGCGCGAGCGCGGCGCCCTGACCGTCGCTGACCACGAGCGAGAAGCGGGCCAGGCTGGCCACTTGGTTGGCGACCGATCCGTCGAAGGTGGCTTGCAAGGCCATGGAGCCGACCTGCGACAGGGTGTTGGAGAGGCGCTCGAGATGGGCGAGGTGCGCGTCGATGCGGCCGTTCGTCGATGCGGCCTGGGATGCCGGGTCTGCGGTGAAGGTGCCGGAACCCTGGACCGCGACGTCGGGAAGGTTGAGGCCACGGGTGAAGGCCGCGAGTCGCTCGCCCTGCAGGCTGAGTTTCCACGAGCCGGCAATGCGACGCGTGGCACCGTCGTAACGCCCGTCGACGCCGACGAGCGGGGCGCTCGAGCCGTCGTGGTCGTCGGCGAGCGCGACCGAGTAGGTTTCATTGCCCGCAGTCCGGGCGACGCTGGCGGCGAGCTTGAACTGATCGTCGGGCAGCGAGGGTCCCTTGGCGGAGGCGAGGCCGTTAATCTCAACGGCGTCGACATGGCGATCGGCGGCGATTCGCACGCCGAGGGTGCCCGAGGATTGGGCGGAGGCTAGAGGTGCGTCTTTGGAGGCGTTGGTGAACGTGGCGGTCCACGTGATCGTTCCTCGCGCGCCGGTCGCGAGGGAGTGGACGTCGACTTTAAAGTCGGCGGACTGCGCGCGGGGCAGGAGGACGCGCCCGGAGATCCTGGCTTGCGCGATTGAGAGATCGACGGGGAGCACCACCGCGTTCAACAGTCCGTCAAAGGGCGCGGCGGATTTAGCGGTCGGCTGAACGGCCGCGGCCGTTGTCGAGGAGGATCCGGCTGGCGCGGTTTGACCGGCGTACGTGGCGGTGGCACGGGCGTTGCCGCCGGCGGGCTCAGCTGACCGCAGGTCGGCGACGAGCCCGGAGACCTGGAGGTCCGCGACGGTCACCCGGCGATGGAAGAGGTAGTTCCAAACAGAATACCGCGCCGTCGTATGCTGCACGGAGATCACTCGCCCTGCCTGCACCACGCGGATGTCGCGCAGGTCGGCGGAGGACAGCCCCGCGGAAACCCGCCCGATGGAAATCTGCGTGCCGGCGATGCCGGCGACCGCCTTGCGGGCGGCCCAGGTCTGGATGGTCGGCGTGAACGCCAGGACCAGTGCGATTGCCAGGAGCGCAGCGCAGAGACCTGCGAGTGCGGCAATGACTTTGAGTGTTTTCATGGTACCGAATGTACGTCGGAAGGCGTTAGTAGAAGAGGGACGACGAACTGGCTCAAGACGGCTCCCGCGAGCCCGAAGTTCCGGGGCTCGGCGACTGTTTCAGAAACGGCACGGAACCGCGCGATCAACGGGAGTGCGCCAAAACAAAACGTTCGCAGGCGGCAAAGACCGCGCTGCGAACGTGAAAGGAGTTGCCGTTGGGCGGCGCCCGTCGGGAGTGGCTCAGTGCTTGCGCTTCTTGAGAGCGAGCTGGGCGACGGAAAAGCGAACAATGCCCTCGAGGCGTTCGACTTCCGCGGGCTCCAGGGTGGAAGCCTGCTTCAGGGCGTCCTGAGCGCGCTGGATGGCTTTCTCCACGGCGTCGGGATCGATGAGGTCCTCGCGGACCGCGTGTTCGGCGAGGACCGAGACGCGGTCGCCTTCGATCTGGGCGAAACCGCCGGCGACGGCGAGCATCACCGTCTGGCCGTCTTTGGAGACTCGCAGCTCACCCTCGTTGACCTGGGTGAGCAGCGGAATGTGGCCGGGCAGGATTCCGACTTCGCCCTCGACGGTCGGAATGACGACCGACTCGACCGTGTCGCTGTAGACGCGGGCCTCGGGCGTGACGATTTCGAGCGTGAGCGGCATGGTGCAGCCTTATTTCTTTCCGGCGGCCTTGAGCACTTCGTCGATCGTGCCCTTCATGTAGAAATCGCCCTCGGGGACGTCGTCGAGCTGACCGTCGAGGATCATCTTGAATCCGCGGATCGTCTCCTTGACGGGCACGTAGGTGCCGGGGATGCCGGAGAACACTTCGGCCACGTGGAAGGGCTGGGAGAGGTAGCGCTGGATCTTGCGGGCGCGGTACACGGTGAGCTTGTCGTCGGGCGAGAGCTCATCGAGACCGAGAATCGCGATGATGTCCTGAAGGTCCTTGTAGCGCTGCAGCACACGCTGCACTTCACGGGCGACGGCATAGTGCTCCTCGCCGACGATGTCGGTCGTGAGCGCCTTCGAGACCGAGGCGAGCGGATCGACGGCCGGGTAGATGCCGAGGTCGGCGATGGAACGCTCGAGCACCACGGTCGAATCGAGGTGGGCGAAGGTGTTCGCCGGAGCCGGGTCGGTGAGATCGTCGGCGGGCACGTAAACGGCCTGCACGGAGGTGATGGACCCCTTCTTGGTGGAGGTGATGCGCTCCTGGAGCACGCCCATCTCATTGGCGAGCGTTGGCTGGTAACCCACCGCGGACGGGGAGCGGCCGAGCAGAGCGGACACTTCGGAACCGGCCTGGGAGAAGCGGAAGATGTTGTCGACGAAGAGGAGCACGTCCTGGTTCTTCTCGTCGCGGAAGTATTCGGTCATCGCGAGCGCCGAGAGGGCGACGCGCATACGGGCGCCCGGGGGCTCGTTCATCTGGCCGTACACCAGCGCCACCTTGGACTTGGAGAGGTCCTTCTGGTTGATGACACCCGCTTCGGACATTTCGTGGTAAAGGTCGTTGCCCTCGCGGGAACGCTCGCCCACGCCCGCGAACACGGAATAGCCGCCGTGCTGCTTGGCGATGTTGTTGATGAGCTCGAGGATGACGACCGTCTTGCCCACGCCCGCGCCGCCGAAGGCGCCGACCTTGCCGCCCTTGAGGAAGGGGCAAATCAGGTCGATGACCTTGATGCCCGTCTCGAGGATGTTGGCCTTGGTGTCCTGGTCGACCAGAGCCGGGGAGGGACGGTGGATCGGATAACGCTTGGTGAAATTGACCGGACCGCGGCCGTCGACGGTGTCGCCGGTCACGTTGAAAATGCGGCCCAGCACGCCCTCGCCGACGGGGACGGTGATGGGATTGCCGGTGTCGACGACCTCCATGCCGCGCTTCAGGCCTTCGGAGGACGACATGGCGATCGCGCGCGCGACGCCGCCGCCGAGGTGCTGCTGGACCTCGAGCGTGAGCTTCTCCTGTTTCCCGGCGACGGGAAAGTCAACGGTGAGCGCCTGATAGATGGGCGGAATGGCGTTCTCCGCGAACTGGACGTCGACCACGGGGCCGATGATTTGGAGGATCTTGCCGGTATTCATTTTAAAAGGACGAATCGGGTGTGGGTTGTGTTAAGCGTTCGCGAACTGGGCGGCGGCGATCTCGAGGATTTCCTGGGTGATCGCGGCCTGGCGCGCCTTGTTGTACTGGAGCGTGAGGTCGCCGAGCAGCGTCGTGGCGTTGTCCTTGGCGGTCTTCATCGCGACCATGCGCGCACTGTGCTCGGAGGCCTTCGCGGAGAGCGCGAGCTGGTGGACCTGGCGGTTGACGTAATACGGCAGGAGCGCCTCGAGCACCGTGTCGGCTGAGGGTTCGAAGAGCATCTCGCGGTCGTCGGTGCGCGCGGAGACGGCTCCCGAATTGGACTCACGCGAATCGAGGAACTGGCGGAGGCTTCCGAGAGGGAGCACGGGCCGGCAGATGGGCTCCTGGACGAGCGTGTTCTTGAAGCGCGGATAGATGACCTCGAGGGTGTCGATCTCGCCCGCGAGGTACTTGCCGATCATGAATTCGACGGCGACCTTGACCTCGGAGAACGGCACGCGGTCGTGCAGCGGGAAATCGGCGAGCAGGTTGCGGCGCGTGCGGGCGAGGAACTGCGTGCCCTTGCGTCCGATGACCACAAACTTCGCGGGCGTCTGGATCTCGGCGACCAGCTTGAAGAGATTCGCGTTGAGCGGACCGCAGAGGCCCTTGTCGGTCGTGATGAGAAGGATGCCGCGGACCTTGACCTCGCGCTTGACGAGGAACGGGTGCTGCGACTCGTCCACCTTCGAGGCGAGGGCGGCGAGCATGTCGGCGAGCAGCTGCGAATACGGCCGTCCGGCCATGGCCGCCTGCTGCGCCTTCTTCATCTTGGAGGCGGCGACAAGCTCCATCGCCTTCGTGATCTGGCGGGTGTTCTTGACCGACTTGATGCGTCGCCGGATGTCGCGTGTGGAAGCCATGGTTCAGTGGGCTGAAGGACGGTGAGGCCGAAAGCCGGTTAGGCCTTGAAGCCCGCCTTCCACTCGTCGCAGGCGGTCTTGAGCTCGGCGTCGAGCTCGGCATCGATGGCGGCCTTGGTGCGGATCTTGTCGAGCAGGGGCTGCTTGCGGGTGGTGAAGAATTCGCGGAGCTTGGCGGAGGCGCCGACGATCTTCTTCACGTCGATGTCATCGAAATAGTTCTTCTGCATTGCCCACAGGAAGGTCGCCTGGAGCTCGATCGGAATCGGATTGAGCTGGGGCTGCTTGAAGAGCTCGACGATGCGCCCGCCGCGGTCCAGCTGGGCTTTCGTCTTGGCGTCGAGGTCGGCGCCGAACTGCGCAAACGCGGCCAGTTCGCGGAACTGGGCGAGCTCGCCCTTCAGCTTTCCGGCGACCTGCTTGGTGGCTTTGATCTGGGCGGAGGAACCGACGCGGGACACGGACAGACCGACCGAGACGGCCGGGCGGATGCCCTGGTTGAAGAGGTCGGTTTCGAGGAAGATCTGGCCGTCGGTGATCGAGATGACGTTCGTCGGGATGTAGGCCGAGAGGTCGCCCGCGAGCGTTTCGATGATGGGCAGCGCGGTGAGCGAGCCCTTGCCGTCGAGGCGCGCGGCGCGCTCGAGCAGGCGGCTGTGGAGATAGAACACGTCGCCGGGGAAGGCTTCGCGGCCGGAGGGGCGCTTCAGGATCAGCGAAATCTGGCGGTAGGCCACGGCGTGCTTGGAGAGATCGTCATAGACGATCAGTGAATCCATGCCGTTTTCCATGAACCACTCGCCCATCGCGGCGCCGGAATACGGGGCCAAGTATTGGTTGGCGGGATTGTCGGCTGCGGGAGCGGCGACGATGATCGTGTACTCGAGCGCACCGGCCGCCTCGAGGGCGGTCATCGTGCGGACGATGTTCGAGTTCTTCTGGCCGATCGCGACGTAGATGGAATAGACCGGGCGGAAATTCTTGTCGCCGGAGGCCAGGCCGATGCGGTTGATGCGGGCCTGGTTGATGATGGTGTCGATCGCGATCGTGGTCTTGCCGGTGCCGCGGTCGCCGATGATCAGCTCGCGCTGGCCACGGCCGATCGGAATCATCGAGTCGATCGCGGTGATGCCGGTGAACAGGGGCTGGGAGACCGACTTGCGCACGATGATGCCGGGGGCGATTTTCTCGACGGGATAGAACTCCTTGGAGTCGATGGGGCCCTTGCCGTCGACCGGCTGGCCGAGGGCGTCGACCACCCGGCCGAGCAGCGCCTTGCCCACGGGAACGGAGAGCAGGCGGCCGGTCGTCTGGACCTCATCGCCCTCCTTCAGGCCGGCGACGTCGCCGAGGATCACGCAGCCCACCTCGTCTTCTTCGAGGTTGAGCGCGATGCCGATCGCTCCGCCGGGGAACTGGACCATCTCGTTGTACATCACGTCGGACAGGCCGTCGATCTTGGCGACGCCGTCGGCGATTGCGCGGATGGTGCCGGTGTTCTTCTTGACCGACTTGGTCGAGAGTTTGGCGATCTGTTGTTCGATTTGCTCGAGAACGGTGCTCATCGGAGAGGGTCAGGTTTGAGGAGTAGGGCTGTCGTTTGTTGAAAGTCAGCTGGCGTTGGCGAGGGCCTGGAGGCGTCCGGCAATGGAGGCCTCATACACATCGTCGCCCACGCGCACGCGAAGGCCGGCGATGAGGCCGGGATTCGCCTTCGAGGCGGCGGTGATCGTGCGTCCGTAGTGCTGGGTCATTGCGGCGGCGATCGACTTGAGCACGGAAGCGTCCACCGAACCCGCGTGTTCGACGAGGGCGACGCGGCGTGCGAGCTCGATGGCGACCAGGCGGTGGTAGGCCTTGAGTACGAGCACCGCGTTGGCAGGGGCGGTCTTCTCGACGTAGGCGAGCACGCCCTGGACGCGCTCCGCGGACACGGTGCCTTCGGCGAGGCTCAGATTGAACAGGTGCCGTGCGAGGGTCTGGGCTTGCTTCGTGGCGGCGGACATGGCGCAGGGTCTCAGACGTTGGTGAGCTCTTTGGCGGCGGCCTCGTTGAAGCGGCTGCGCTCAAAATCGGAGAGCTCCTTGGCGAGAACCTTCTGGGTCGTGGCGACGACCAGGCGGGCGATTTCGCCGCGCGTTTCCTGCATCATCTTCTTGCGCTCGAGCTCGATAGCCTGCTGGGCCTTCACGATGATCTCGTTGGCGCGGTCGGTCGCGGCCTTCTGCTCGCGCTCGGAGAATTCCTTTGCGGCGCGACGGGCGTTGTCGACGACCTGGGCGGCCTCGGCGTGGGCCTTCTGGAGAATCTGGAGGGTCTCCTGGTGGGTGGCGGCGAGCTTCGCCTTGATGTCGGCGGCGTCCTTCAGGCCCGTCTCGATCTGCTTCTGCCGCTGCTGCAGCGTGGCGGCCACGGGCTTGAAGGCGAAGCGCCACAGCACGAAGACGACGATGGAGAAGTTGATCGCCTGAGCCAAAAGGATCGGGCCATCGATGCCGAATTCGTTCAGGATCTGAGTGACGCCACCGGCGGATTGCCCGGCAGCTTCAGCGAGGGGGAGCAGCTCGACGATCATACGTTTGAAAGGTCAATGGGCGCCGGAGGCGGAAGGCCTGCCGGCGCCACTAAAGGAAGACTTACTTTCCGAGGAACAGGGAGTAGAAGGCGATGGCCTCGACGAAGGCCATGCCGATGATGCCCTGCACGAGGATCTTGCCCGAAGCGCCGGGATTGCGGCCGACGGCCTCGACGGCCTTGGTGCCGACGAAACCGACGCCGAGAGCGGCGCCGAGACAGCCGAGCGCGCCCTGGATGCTGCCAGTCATTTCAGCGATGGTGTGGATCATGATGGTTGGTGGTTGATGGTTGAGAGAGCCTCCGTGCACGCAGTGAAGCATGCTCCCGAAGGCAAAGGGGTTAGTGATGCTCCGCGGCGCCCTCGTGGTGGTCGTCGCCGTGGTTGCAGATCAGGCCGATGTAGACGGCAACGAGCAGCGTCCAGACGAGCGCCTGGACGACGCCCACGAGCATCTCCATGAAATAGAAGGGAATCGGAAGCCCCCACGCGCAGATCGCGGACATGGAGTGCATCAGGTTCTCACCGCCGAAGATGTTGCCGAAGAGACGGAAGGACAGCGAGACGGGGCGGAACGCGATGGAGATGATCTCGATCAGGCCGACACCGAAGAAGATGACAAACAGCGGGTAATAGATCACGGCCGGCACGTCGCGTTTGTCGGCCTTGTTGCCGAAGATATCATAGAGGACGGCCTTGGGGCCCGCGTAACGGAGGATGAAGTACAGCCAGGCGATCATGCAGACGCCCGCCATCGCGAAGGTCATGTTCATGTCCGCGTTGGCCGGGCGCACGAGCTCCATCCATTCGCCGTGTTCGAGCACCTTGATGCTACCGACGCCGGGGATGAGGCTGCTCCAGTTCTGGATGAGGATGAACGTGAAAAGACCGATCAGAAGGGGGAAGGTCGGACCGGCGGCCTTCGGCCCGACGATCGGGGCGAAGAGATCGCGTATACCCTCCACTAGGGATTCCACAATCGACTGGCCCAGCCCCGGGATCAGCTTAGGACGGCCCACCGCGAGGCGCACGATGACGATGAGCGCGATCGCGATGACCCAGCTGTAGACCATGCTGTTCGTGACCGGGAGGCCCAGCAGGTGGAATAGCGGCTCCGCCGCAGGGTTCAAACCGGCGTGCGCCTCCGCCGCTGACGCGGGTGCCGCGGTCAGGAGGGTGGCAAGAGCTGCGAGGGCCATGGAGAGTGTGCGTCGCATGTGGGTCCGTGCGGGGAAAATGGTACCGCTAGGGCTTGCTGCCGGGGCGGCAAACGCGATCTATCCGTTTCTGGCGATAATTCAGGCTTAACATACTCGACGCGTCACTTAGAAGTATTCCGAATAGTTAAGGCTATAGCGGTTGATCATCAACAAA
>JAJXYI010000476.1 GCA_021780625.1 bacterium
AATTACAGTTTCGGGTTCAGAGCCGCAGGACCGCCGCCAGGGCGTTCGAGAGCGATTCGCCGGTGAAGGGTTTTGCGATCAGCGTGACATCCGCGAGCGCCGACAGCCCCTCCTCGTCCGGCACGCGGTAGCCGCTGCTGAGGATCGCCGGCGTGCGGCAGCCCGCGTCGCGGAGCTGCCGGAGCAGGCTCACACCCGTCATTCCAGGCATGGTCTGGTCGGTGATGATGAGATCCGCGCGCTGCCCGAGCCGCACCACCGCATTGATCACGTCCAGCGGGTCGCTGAACCGCCGCACCCGGAAGCCCATCCGCTCGAGGCGGAGGCCGAGGAAGGTGAGGATCGAGATCTCGTCGTCCACGACAAAGATCGTCTGCCCCGCCCCCCGTACCGAGGCCACCGGCCGGGTGTCGGTCTTCTCGGCGGCGGTCCGGGCAATGGGAAAGTACAGGTCGAATCGGGTGCCCACGCCGGGGGTGCTGTCGACGCACACGACGCCCAGGTGGTTGCGCACGATCGACCGCACGACCGACAACCCCAGCCCGGTGCCCTCGCCTGCCTTCTTGGTCGTGAAGAACCTCTCGAAAATCCGGGCCCTCGTGGCCTCGTCCATGCCGTGGCCCGTATCAGCCACGCTGAGACAGGCGTACTCGCCAGGGGGAAGATCGGACGGCACGCCCGCAGTGCCCGTGCGCACGACACGGACGGACACGCCGAGGCGGCCCGGCCGCCCACGCATCGCATGCTCTGCATTCGTGCACAGGTTGAGCACCACCTGGTGAATCTGGGTCGGATTCGCCAGCACCAGCGCCGGCTCGAAGCTGCGATGGATCTCGATCGTCGCCGGCAACGACGCCCTCAGCAGGCGAAGCGCCTCGCCGACCACATGGCTCAGGTCGACCACCGCCTGGGACTGTTCCTGGATCCGGCTGAACGAAAGGATCTGTGCGACCAGGTCCTTCGCGCGCCTGCCCGCAGTCAGGATGTGCCGGATCAACACCGCATCCTCCTCGTCCTGTCGCGACGACTGGCCAAGAAGTTCGGCGAATCCGATGATCGCGGTGAGGATGTTGTTGAAATCGTGCGCAATCCCGCCGGCGAGGGCACCAATCGCCTCCATCTTCTGCGCTTGGAACAACTGCGTCTCCAGCTCGCGCCGCGTCTGCTGCTCGGTCTTCCAAAGGGAGATGTCCTCGAGCACCCCAAGGAAATGACGGATGCTTCCGTCCGGCCCACGCAGGGGGGCGATCATTGCCCGGATCTGGCGAGCGGTGCCGTCCTTGGCGCGAAGGACGAGCTCGCCGCTCCAGGGCTTTCCCTCGGCACGCCGCGCGTTCATCTCGTTCAGCTCCTCGACCGCCACGTTGTCAGCGAACAGCAGGCGCGTGCTCCGTCCGCGAAGCTCGAGCGGCGTGTACCCGGACAGCTCGCACAGGTGCCGGTTGGCAAACACGAGCGTGTCGTCGGGCGCGACGATCACGATGCCCACCGGACTCTGCGCGATGGCCTCGGACAGCAGCCGAATCTGCTCCTCGGCGAGGATGCGCTCGGTGATGTCGCGCCCGATGCCCTCGATCGCCACCACGGCCCCGACTTCGTCGAAGACTGGCGTCAGTCGCTGTTCGATGTGGGCGACGTGCTCGTCCCGGCCGCGCCAGCGCACGACCAGGGAGGCGGGATCGACACCGGGCTTGCGAAGCCGGCCCTCGAGCAGCGTCCGGTCATCCGGATGAATCACTTCCAAGCACAGTCCCGGATTGCCGTAAAAATCCTCTGGGAGGTAGCCGGTGACCGCGTGAATGGCGCCGTTCACGTACTCGATCGCCGGCTCAGGATGGCAGGCATATCGGACGATGATGTCCGAGGCATTCTCCGCGAGCCGCCTGAAACGCTCCTCGCTGCGCTTCAGCGCTTCCTCGGCCGAGAGGCGCTGATCGTGCTCGCGGGCCTCGCACATCGCCCGGCGCACCACCGAAGGCAGGCGGACGAGGGAGTCCTTCAGGACGAAATCGGTGGCCCCTTTCTTGAGGGTGTCCACCGCCGTCTGCTCGCCGAGGGCACCGGAGATGACGACAAAGGGAGTCGCGGGGGCGTTCTCGTCACGCAGTCGAAGCGCCTCGAAACCGTCGATGCTCGGAAGGTTGAAGTCGGAGAGGATCAGGTCGAACCCGTGCGCGGCCAGGACCCGCAAATAGCCGTCACGGTCATCGACGTGGACGATCTCGCAGTCAACGCCCTCCTCCGCAAACAGGGACCGCACCATCTCGACAGCGACCGGGTCGTCCTCGAGATACAGGATGCGCAGGGGCTGCAGCGGGGGCGGGGTCATGCGTGGTCTCTCGGGCGTGGATCCGGCCAATTGGGTGTCACTGGACGGCCGTTCGGGAACGCTACGCGCCCGACTGGAGTCCGCAAGTGCCGTTCCTCGCGGGAGCGACCGCGAAACTACGCATCACCCGCGCCCCGTGAAGGTGGGACACGGGTGGACTGTGCCGGGCTCAGGTCGCGACCAATTCGCCCTTGCGGACGGTGAAGGCCACCTCGGCCCCC
>JAJXYI010000345.1 GCA_021780625.1 bacterium
CGTCATCGTCACCACACCCGGAACCACGCCGACCATCGGATGCCCGCATCCCTCCCCATCCACGAGCGACTCCGCCAGGTACATGAGTCCGCCGCATTCCGCATAACACGGCATCCCGGCCCCGATCGCGGCGCGCAGCTCCCGGCGCATCGCCTCGTTTCCGGCGAGTGGCGCGGCATAGACCTCGGGAAACCCTCCCCCGAGCACCACACCCTCGACCCCGGCCGGAAGTCGTCGATCCGCCAGCGGCGAAAACGGCATCGCATCGAAGCCGGCGTCCGCCAGGTAATCCAGGTCCGACGGATAATAGAAGTGAAACGCCTCGTCGCGGGCCAGCGCGATGCGCGTGCGCCCACGCACCGCGGGCCGCGCGCCGACCGAAGCCGGCGACGGCTCCACCAATTGGAGCAGCGCCGAGACGTCGAGCCAGCCCTCCGCCAGTTCGCCCCAGACCTCGAACGAGGGGAATTCGCGCTCCTGCGCCGCTTGAAGTCCGAGGTGACGCTCCGGCCATTTCAAGCGTTCGTCGGAGGGAATCGCGCCGAGCACGGGAATTTCCACCGGAGCAAGCGACTCGCGGAGGTACCGCGCGTGCGACTCGCCTCCCACCTGGTTGAGAATCAACCCTGCGATCCTGCCCTCGCCGGCCTCGCTCATGAATCCGCGCACGGTTGCGATCACCGAGCGTCCCGCGGTGGCGCATGGCAGCACCAGGATCACGGGCCACCCCAGGATGCGCGCAAGCTCGGCCGTGCTGCCCTCATCCGAATGCGGCGTCCCTCCGTCAAACAGACCCATGACGCCCTCGACCACTCCGACCGATCCGGCTCCGTGATGCCGGACCTCCCGGACAATCCCGTCCGCACCCAGCATCCAGGTATCAAGCATGCGCGACGGCCGGCCCGCGAATCGCTCGTGGTAGCTCGCGTCGATGTAATCCGGCCCCGCCTTGAACGGCTGCACGGTCACGCCCCGGCGACGGAGCGCCGCAAGAATCAGGCACGCAACCGCCGTCTTGCCCGCTCCGCTGTGAACTCCTCCGAGCACGAGGCCGGAGGGCTTGATTCGGGGGGCGGTCTGCGGGTCGGGTGCGGTCATGGACGAGTGCGCCAGACACCAAAGCCGGCGGACGCCAGAGTGCAAGGAGCGACCCGCTTGCACTTCGAGCCGATACGGCTTGTTTCCCAGAACCACCCGAAACCTGGCCTCTCAACCGCGACGCGACATCATGCCCGACTCCTCCCAGCCCTCCGAATCCGACCACCGCCAGGCGATGCAGGCCATGCAGGCCGAAATGCGCAGGAAGATCAGCGCCGCAAAGGAGAAACGCGGCCTGGTGATCGTTCACACGGGCAACGGCAAGGGTAAGACTACCGCCGCCTTCGGGATGCTCACGCGCATGCTCGCTCACACCCGACGCTGCGCCGTGATTCAGTTCGTCAAGAGCCACAACGACGCAGTCGCCCGCCTGCTCCAGAGCCCTCTCCTTTCCTGGCATCACGTCGGCGACGGGTTCACCTGGGACACCCAGAACCGCGCCGCCGACATCGCCTCCTGCCGAGCCGGCTGGAAACTGGCCTGCGACCACCTCCAGTCCCCCGACCTGTCCTTCCTGCTGCTCGACGAACTGAACGTGGTGCTCGCCTACGATTACCTGCCCGTCGCGGAGGTCCTGGAGGCACTCGCCACCAGGAATCCCAACCTCCACGTGGTCATCACAGGCCGCGGCGCGCCCGAGGCACTCGTGTCCGCGGCGGACCTCGTGACCGAAATGCGCGAGATCAAGCACCCCTTCAGCTCCGGAGTGAAAGCCCAGCTCGGGATTGAATTCTGACGGCGGGCGGCCCCAGGGGCTTTTGTGAAGATTTCCAAATTGCGGAAAATCTTCTGGATAAGGCCCCCCGTGCTGTATTGACTCTTTGCACACACTTCCCGCGGCTTTCACCAGCAGCGCGGCCGTGTCGATGATTAACGCAAGGAGTGACTGATTCCGGACGTCCGCTGCGCATCGGACGGGCGGGGCGTCACCACCGCCGATGTCCAGCCTACCCCACCCGAAACAAGCCGGCCAGCCGGGCGGCGCCACACTGGCGGCCGCACGCCGGAGGCCGCCCTGGCAGGCCTACCTGCTCGCACTCGGCTGCACCGGCGCCACCCTGCTCCTCCGCTTCGCGATCGGCCCTCTCCACTACCCGGCATTCGGGGCCGCGCTTTTCGCCTTTCCCATCCTCCTGAGCGCAGGCATCGGCGGCTTCGGCCCGGGAGTCGCCTCGACTCTCGCCGCCGTCGCGCTCGTCCTCACGTTTCCGGCCTCGGTCCAGTCCTCTCCATCGATCGCCTTCGAGATCGTGACCCTCCTCGCGGCCGGCCTGATCGTGAGCTCCGTGGCAGGACGCCTGAAGGAACACGCCGCGGCCAATCGTCGGAGCCGGCTCCTGGGCGGTCTGTTCATCGCCGCCGCCTGCGCCATCGTTACGGCAGTCGCAGTGTTCCGCAGCATCGAGTCCCCGCCGACGGGCGCCAGCCAGGACCGCAGCATCCT
>JAJXYI010000605.1 GCA_021780625.1 bacterium
GGCATCAATCTCGACGAGGACGATGCCGTCATCGGCACGGTGCTCACCAACGGGGCGAACGAGCTGATCCTCGTGTCGCACCAGGGTCTCGCGGTTCGTTTCCGCGAGCGCGATCCCGAAAGCGGCGAGGAGCTGTTCCGCGCCACGGGCCGCGCCACGGGCGGCGTCACGGGCATGCGCTTCAAGCTCGAGGGCGATTACCTGGAGGTCATCGAGGTCGTGGACCACGAGGCCAAGTTCCTCGTCGCCAGCGAGGCCGGCCTGGGCGTGCGCACGCGCTTCGAGGACTACCGCCTGATCAATCGCGGCGGCAACGGCGTGAAGGCCATCGACCTCCCCGAGGACGGTTCAGTGAAGCTCGCCGGCGCGCTGAGCGTGCGCGACACCGATGAGGTGATGTTCCTCACCGCCAAGGGCCAGAGCATCCGCTGCCCGGTGAAGGATATTCGCGAGACCAATCGCGGTGCCAAGGGTGTGCGACTCGTCACCCTGGCCGAGGGCGACAGGCTCCTCTCGATCGCGCGGATCGTCGAGACCGAGGAGGAGCAGGACGCGGCCGCCGAGCCAAAGGAGTGATGGGCCGCAAGCCGCCGCTCGAATCGTCGGGCGGCGGAGGCAAGGCTCCGTGCTCCACCAAGGTCGGTTTGCGCCCGCCCCGCGCTGCCGGGGTTCGACTACGCGTCTCGAGTTCAGCCAAACACAGCCTTTGAATCTGACAGACGAAGTGAACAGAAGGAAACGAAGGTAACAAAGGCATGAAGGTCGGGCGTTTGAACAAATAGACTCGAACGAATACGACTCACCTCGCCGGTCATAAGAAAAGCACTTGGGACTTCGCCTTAAGCGGCTTGGTCTTCGTGACCTTCGTTTCCTTCTGTTCACCCGACTTTGAGGTTCGGTCCGTCAACTTCGTGGCCGCGGCAACCGGACCAGGACGTGTTTGGGACCGGCGTAGGCGACTGTGGCCCCGGCGACCGTGCGCAGATGCGCAAGCAGGGCGCTGTCCGCATCCGCCACGATCCAGCGGCAATCCGTCGCCCGGATGAGTGCATCCAGCACGCGCCAGTCCGCGGGTCCGGCGGGGTGGTCTTCAGGTGAACTCGGGAAGCCCGCCTGCCCGAGACGTTCGGCCTTCTCGTCGTATCCGTCGGTGAGCGCCCAGTGGCCGACGTAGACGCGCACGCCCGCCAGCCCCGGCAGGGCGGCGCCTTCCTCCGGATCGCACAACACCAAGCCCCTGCTTCCTCCTTCCGCCTTCCTCAGAACGTCCGAGATGCGCACGGTGTCTGTGTCCACGAGCGGCGGATACAGGATCGCCTCCCGGGCGATCACCAGGAGCGTCACGGGGCCGGCCAGCACCGCCGCCAGAAGTCCGGCGGCCAGCCCGCTCCCGCGGACCGATCGCAACCGAACCTCGAGCCAACCCTGGATCCCGCGCATGCCCACGCCGGCGCACAGGCACAGGGAGATGCCGACGCCCGACAACAGCTTGGCCCCGTGCATCGCGACCACGGAGAGCACGACGCCGGCAATCGCCCAGACGACGGGAAGGAGGGCGGGGTCGCGGCGGGTTCGAAACAGGCTGACGGCCCCCCCGAGGGCCAGGACGCCGAGTCCTCCGAAGCCGCAGATCCAAAACCAGGGAGGATGCCCCTGGTTCAGGGCGAGCCGCGCGAAGTTGGACCACACCGGCTGGCGCGAAAGCCAGGCCGCCCAGCCCAGGAACGGTGCGATCGCGACCGCGCCGCAGGCCAGCAGCGTCCACCGCTCGCGCAGCGGTTTCCAGGAGCGTTCGAGCACCGACAGGACGCCGACATAACCCAGGTACGCCATTGCGAGCGCGAGCGGTTCGTACGGACGCGTCGCGGCGAGCAGCGCCAGCACCCCGATCAACGCGACGCGCCCCTGCACCGGGTCGCGCCGGGCGAGGCGTCGCTCCTGGACGACCAGCTGGAGCAATCCGAGGGCGACGAGCGCCAGCCCGATCGTGTGAAGCGGGTAGATCAGGGCGCAACTCGAGGGGATCAGGTCCATGAACTTCAGGTCCGCCGCGAGCAGCGGAGGAGGACCGGCGAAATGGTTCCAGAGCTTGAGCAGCCACGACCAGCCCGAACCGAAGGCCGCCAGGCCCGCGGCCCAGAGAGCGGCCCGCGCGCCGAGATCCAGGGTCGTCGCGATCCGGTGCACGGTCCACGTCAGGGCCAGCGCCGCCGCGATTCCCATGAGGATGAACCAGCCCTCTGCCCGGCCGCCGACCACGCGCGCAAGGGTGCCTGCGAGAAGCAGGGCGGGGTTGAAATACGCCGCGGGGTGGGGCGTCGTCGTGTAGAGCACGGAGAACAGCGCGTGTCCGTTCGCCGCCTGCTGCAGCCACGAGTCGTAGAAAAAGGAGTCGGATCCGTTCGCCAGCCAGCCGACGCCGGTGTTGCCGGACGGGCTCGCGCGGCCCCAACCCCAGCCGGCGGGCGACACGGAGTGAACGACCGCGATGAACGCCAGCTGCGCGGCGAGGATCAGGATCAGCCGGTGCCGGGGCTTGGC
>JAJXYI010000128.1 GCA_021780625.1 bacterium
GTCCGTTGAGTCCGTCGCACTCGTATCCTCCCTCGTATCCTCCGCAGGGACAAGCGAAGTATCTGGCTGTGTTGACGGGTCGGGAATCCATTCCCTCTCTCCTCCCTCATCGACCTTCGAGACGACTTCGAGGGCCTCGTCGCGGTCGGCCTCGCTGAACCAGCTCGTCTGGCGTACCAGGTGGGCGAGGATCTCGCTAAGCGTTTTCATGGACTACTCCTTCGGTGGCTGGCTCGGGCGGGGCCTCGATGTAGGCCCACGGGAACAACGCTTCGATCATAGAGGCCACCGGGTCCACGCCGGAGGGAACGTCGTCGCCGAAGGCCTCGCGGATCGCGTCGGCCCGCTTCTTCGCCCGGGCCTCGGCCCGCTTCTTCGCGGGCAGCAGCGAGTCGAGGCTCGCCTCGATCGCCATGTAGAGCGCCGGCGCGAGGGTGTTGAACAGGTCCGGATTGGCCTCGATGGCAAAGATGAGGAGGGGCGGTCCGACGACCCCGCCGACGGCGCCGATCTTGTCCTTGCCGGCCGAGATGGGTTGGAGGATCTTGCGGTCGATGACGGTGTCCTTGAGGGCGTCGTCGATCACCTCGCCCGAGGCCGGCGCGTTCCACTGCAGGTACTGACCGAGCGAGTAGTGCCGACCCGCCGGGAGGCCGTCCACGCCGACGCGAGCCAGTCGCGCCCCGATGGAGCCGAACAGCTGCTCGAGGTCCCCAGCCACGCTGCGACGTCGCTTCACGAACGCGCCGGGGCGCTTCTCCTTGGTCTTGGGGGCCGCTGCGGCCGGGGGCGGGGTGTCGGGCTTCTTCGCCTTCTTACCGAACAGCCGACCGAGCGGGGTGGTGGGTGCTTCGGGGGAGACCCCAGTGGGGACGTCCGTCTCGGGAGGGGAGCCTGGCGAAGGGCTCGAGCCGGGGCGGACTTCCCCACTGGGGAACTGGGCCTCGAGGTCGGCGGCGTAGGGATTGAAGTCATCCTCTACCGGGGCCGGCGCTTCGGGTTCGATCTTCTCGCCGCGTTGTCTTGCGACGCGTTCACGGTACAACTTGCGGGCGTAGCAGGTGGTGCAGAGTCCCTGGGCCTTGTGGGGCCGGTTGGTGCCGCCGCACTCGGAACACCCCTCGGGCATCTCGTCGATGGGCCACTGCCGGTCAGCTCGCACGTTGCACCCGCAGATAGACGATCCCCGAGATCGCGACGCCGAGCACGGCGCCGAGCGTCAGGCCGATCAGACGCGCCCTGGCGCGGGCCTTGAGACACGGGGTGCAGTCCTCGGGCGGGGAGATCCCGGTGCCTGCCTCGCTCGCCCGTTTCGCCTCCTCGGCGCGGCGCTTTAGCAGATCGCCGACCTCCACCTCGGGGCGCGGCTCGGGTTCTACCGTGGCCGGATCGACCCAGTCGGCCGGCGGGGCGTAGTCGCGTGGGGGCTCGAAGAAGGACGGCATCACTTACCCCAGAACCGTTCGGACTTGGACTTCTTGCCGGGCGCCGGGTCTGGCGTCGGCTCGGGTGTTGGCGGCGGCGGTGGCGGCTCCGGCTTGTCGTCGTCCTTGGGTCCGTCGTCGTCCCTAGCCCTGGGGGGGGTCTTGGGCTTAGGCGACTTGCCCGCGAGGTCGCGGACGGCCTTCTTCACCTGACGTTCGGCGTAGGACTCCATCTCGCGCAGCGAGAACCGCGGCGTGTCGTCGGAATCGTCATCGTCGTCGTCGGCCGGCGGATCGACCTTGGCGGCGCCGGGCAGGTTGGAGACGAGCGAGATGATGGGATCGAGCTTCTCGCTCAGCAGTTCCGCGAGCTCTTCGTGGGTTACGGGATCGTCGGGGTTCGCCATGGTGCGCATCGTAGCAGGGTAGAGGGTACAATGCCAGCATGAGCGACGAGCCAGCGAGGACCGAGGCCCCCCTTCGTGAGTGGACCGAGACGGCGGTCTATATCCTCACCTCGGCGGTGGCCGCCTACGCGTTGCTGCACCAGGCCGGGATAGAGATCAACTGGAACCCGATCACGTCACGCGTGAAACGACTGCGGGCTCGGGTTTCCGAGACTCCGTGGCTGAACCCGAAGCAGTGGCGGCGCATGGTGACCGAGGTTCTGCTCGAGGCGTGGAACATCGTGGAGGAGAAGCCGTGACCAAGCCCGTGGGTGACGCAATATATAGACGCATGGAGGCCGACGCGATTGTGCTCTCCAAGGCCTACGGCTTCGAGGCGAGCCCGTACCTCCAGCCCGGTCAGCCCCGCTGGCGCCTGGGTCCGCGCTGGATCGAGTTCGAGTGCGGGTGCCGCGCCGAGCGGTGCCGGACCCTCATCGATCCCAAGCCCTGGGACCCGATCATCTTCGAGGGGCTGCCCGAGCAGGCGGTCTACGACCACGTCTGTGACGCGCACCAGCTCGGTATGTGGGAGAACCGGATCCGGTTCTGGATCTTCCGCGACCACGACAAGGAGACCGCCGAGAACCGACGCTTCACCAAGGTCCGGGGGTATGCTGACTTCCAGGACTGGCACCGCCGGCGCCGGCCGCTACTGATGGG
>JAJXYI010000130.1 GCA_021780625.1 bacterium
AGACGTAGACGCGCCGGAACTCGTGGGGGGGGGCCTGGGGAACGGAGGGTTTCATGGCTCACCTCCCGCACTGCCCGGCCGGCGAGGTTTCGACGGTCTGCAGCGGTTTGCCGGTGTCGTCGTACAGGTGCACGGCGCACGCAAGGCAGGGGTCGAACGAATGGATCGTGCGAAGGATCTCGAGCGGCTGCTTCGGATCGTGGACGGGCGTTCCGATGAGCGAGGCCTCGTAGGGCGAACGCTGGCCCTCCGCGTCGCGCGGGGAGGCGTTCCAGGTGCTCGGCACGACCAGCTGGTAGTTCTCGATCCGGCGGTCCTTGATCACGAGCCAGTGGGCCAGCGCGCCGCGCGGCGCCTCGGTGGCGCCCACGCCGCGGGCCGTGGAGGGCCAGGAGTCCGGCTCCCAGCGGTCGCGCGTGAAGGTGCGCGTATCGCCATTTCGGATATTGGCGATGAGCTGGTCGTAGAACTCGCCCGCCCAGCGGGCAACCAGCCTGGTCTCGATGCCGCGCGCAGCGGTCCGACCGAGCGTCGAGAACAGCACGGAGGGCGGCGCCTTGAGCGCCGCGAGCGTCTCGGTGACCGCGTCCTTGATCTCCGCATTGCCCGAGGCATAGCCGACGAGCAGCCGGGCGAGCGGACCGACCTCCATGGCATGGCCCTTCCAACGCGGGGTCTTGAGCCACGAGTATTTTCCATCGACGGTGAGATGTTCGTAAGGCGGCCGGGGACCCGTGTAGTTGAATTCGGTTTCACCCTCCCAGGGGTGCAGACCCCGGGCGTCGCCGCCGCGGTACTTGTACCACGAATGGCTGACCTCCTCGCGGATGCCGTCGGGATCGTGGGGATCGACCGGGTGCACCTTCGAGAGGTCCCGATCGAGTACCACGCCTCGCGGGAACTTGAAGCGCCCGATGTCGGCAAACCCGTTCGTCGGGAGATCGCCGTAGGCCATGTAGTTCCTCACGCCGCCGCCAATCTCGGTCCAGTCGAGGTAGAACGGCGCCACGGCGAGCAGGTCGGGGATGTACACCTGTTCGATGAACCGGCGTCCCTGCTCGAACAGGCGGCCGACGAAGGCGAGACGCTCGGCGTTGAGGGCGTTGGCCTCGTCGATGTTGATCGCGCATGGCACGCCGCCAACGAGGTAGTTGGGATGTGGATTCTTGCCGCCGAAGATCGTGTGCACCTTGACCATCTCCTTCTGCCACTCGAGCGCCTCGAGGTAGTGCGCCACCCCGATTAGGTTGACGGCGGGCGGGAGCTTGTAGGCCGGATGTCCCCAGTAGGCGTTTGCGAAGATGCCAAGCTGGCCGCTCTCCACGAAAGTCGTGAGGCGTTTCTGGAGGTCGCGGAAGTAGCCGACCGAACTCTTCGGCCAGTCGGAGATGCTCTGCGCGATGCGCGACGCCTCTTCGGGATCGGCTTTCAGGGCGCTCACCACGTCCACCCAATCGAGCGCATGCAGGTGGTAGAAGTGAACCACGTGGTCCTGCATGTACTGCGCACAGAACATGAGGTTCCGGATCAGCTCGGCGTTGGGCGGAATGGTGATGTTCAGGGCGTCCTCGACCGAGCGGACGGACGCGAGCGCATGCACCGTGGTGCACACGCCGCAGACGCGCTCCGCGAAGGCCCAGGCGTCGCGGGGGTCTCGCCCCTTGAGAATGATCTCAATGCCGCGCACCATCGTGCCGGCGCTCCAGGCGTCCGCGATGCGGCCGTCCTTGACCTCGGCCTCGATGCGGAGGTGCCCCTCGATACGCGTGACGGGATCGACAACAATTTTCGTGCTCATGGCGTGGGGTCAGCGGGTCAGGATTTCGATTGGCTGGGAGGATCGACATCGTCGGGCGCTTCGCCCGGATGCTGGCCGATGTCGTCGTGTTTGCGGATGTTGGTCATCACCGCGTGGACGGCGGCGCCCGCCACGGCGGCTGCGCCAAGGCTCAGGCCGATCTTGTCGGCGGTCATCTCGATGCCGAAGCCCGGGAAACTTGCCAGGCGGTTGTAGAACGAACCGGCGTCCCAGAAGCCCGCCTCGGAACAGCCCAGGCAGCCATGGCCGGATTGGATGGGATAACTGACACCGTCATTCCAGCGGATGACGCCGCAGGAATTGTAGGTCGTCGGCCCTTTGCATCCCATCTTGTAGAGACAATAGCCCTTGCGGGCGTTTTCGTCGTCAAAGGACTCAACGAAAAGGCCCGCGTCATAGTTCGGGCGGCGGTAGCAGGTGTCGTGGACTCGGCGGGAATAAAAGGCCTTGGGCCTTCCGAGGGAATCGAGCAGCGGGATGCGGTCGAAGGCCAGCAGGTGGACGACGACTCCTGCCATGACTTCCGCGATGGGGGGACATCCCTGGACGTTGATCACCGGCTTGCCCGCGACGAGCTTGTGAATGGGGGTGGCGCTGGTCGGATTGGGACGCGCGGATTGCACGCACCCCGCGCTGGCACAATTTCCCCAGGCGACAATGGCCATGGCTCCGGCCGCCGCCTCCTCGAGGATTTGGTGGGCGCTCCGGCCG
>JAJXYI010000615.1 GCA_021780625.1 bacterium
CTCGCTGCGAGCTTCGGCCAGTTCATCGTCTGGCGGATGGCGGGGGGCGCAGCCATCGGACTGGCGTCGGCGCTTTCTCCGATGTACATCGCCGAGATCGCCCCGGCGGCCTGGCGCGGGCGGCTCGTCTCGCTCAACCAACTGACGATCGTGATCGGTATCCTGCTCGCACAGTGGGTTAACTGGCTGATCGCTCGCCCCGTGCCGGCCGGTGCCACCGCGGCGCAAATTCTCGCCTCGTGGAACGGTCAGCTGGGCTGGCGCTGGATGTTTGGTGTGACCGCGATACCCTCCGTCTTGTTTGTGGTGGGCACGCTTTTCGTCCCGGAGAGCCCGCGCTGGCTCGTGAAGAACGGCCGCCGCGACGAGGCCCGTGCGGTGCTCCGGCGGATCTCCGGCCCCGAGGCTGCGTCGTTGGCCATGGCCGAGATCGAAGGTACGCTGGCGGCGGATACGGGGAAGGTGGATTGGAGCGCACTTCGCGAGCCTAAGGTGCTCAAGGCGCTCGGGCTGGGCGTTGCGCTGGCGGTGTTCCAGCAGTGGTGCGGCATCAACGTGGTGTTCAACTACGCCGAGGAGGTGTTCTCGGCCGCCGGCTATTCCGTGTCGGACATCCTGTTCAACATCGTGGTGACCGGAGTTGTGAATCTCGCCTTTACCCTGGTCGCGGTCGGCACGGTCGACCGCCTCGGGCGACGGGCGCTCATGCTCGCGGGGTCCGCCGGGCTGGCGGTGGTGTACACCCTGCTCGGCGCGAGCTACGCGATCGGCAGCCACGGCGTGCACGTCCTGATCCTGGTGCTTCTTGCGATCGCCTGCTATGCCACCTCGCTCGCGCCCGTGACCTGGGTCGTCATCTCGGAAACCTTTCCAAACCGGGTGCGGGGCCTGGCGATGTCGGTGGCCGTGACCGCGCTCTGGATCGCCTGTTTTATCCTCACCTTCACCTTCCCAATCCTGAACCAGCGCCTCGGCGCGGCAGGCACGTTCTGGATCTATGCCGCGGTCTGCGTCGCCGGGTTTGTATTCATTTACCGGAAACTCCCCGAGACGAAGGGAAGGACCCTCGAGGAGATCGAGCGGCGCTGAGCGGCGGGCCCAACTTACGCACGGAGACGATCACATCATGAAAAATCGCGACGCATCGAACCACAGGCATCCCTCCTCGGACGACCGGACGGCCATGGACCGCCGGGCTTTTGTGAAGGTCATCGGCGGCGGCCTCGTCCTGGCCTCGCTCCCATTTTCAGCGCTGGCGCGGGGTAGCGGGCTGGTCACCGCCCCGGGGGCCGGCGCGACGGCCGAGGACCACGATCTCGCGGCCCGCTGGCGCTTTCAATTGGACCGCGCCGACGCAGGCATGGGCGAACGTTGGTTCGCCCGAACGCTGGCCGGCGAGATGACGCTTCCCGCGTCGCTTCCATCCCAGGGCGTCGGCGACCCGATCTCGGTGGACACCCCCTGGATGGGAAAAATTGAGGACCAGTCCTGGTTCACGGCGCCGGAGTATGCCCGGTATCGGGAACCCGGACACGTCAAGGTGCCATTCTGGCTCCAACCCGGGTCCTATTACTCGGGGGTGACGTGGTTCCAGCGCACGGTCGACATTCCGGCGGAGTGGGCGGGCCGGCGTGTCGTGCTGTCCCTCGAGCGGCCGCATTGGGAGACCCGGGCGTGGCTCGACGAGCGTCCGCTCGGTTCGTGCATGAGCTTGTCCACGCCCCATGAATACGACCTCGGCGACGCCGCGCCTGGAACGCATGTGCTGACCATACGCGTGGACAACCGGCTGATCATCGACATCGGCACCGACTCGCATGCGATCTGCGATCACACACAGGGCAACTGGAATGGAATCGCAGGCCGGATCGAGCTTCGCGCGACGCCGAAAGTCTGGCTGGAAGACGTCCAGGTGTATCCGCATCTGGCGACGAAGACCGCGACCGTCCGTGTCCGCGTCGGGAACGCGACTGGCAAGGCGGGGAGGGGCGTCCTTAGCCTCGGGTGTGCGGGCTCCCGGCGAGATGCGGCCGTTGCGTGGGACAAGTCGGGAGGGGAGGTGGAGACGGAGATCAGGCTCGGCGCGGACGCGCGGCCCTGGGATGAGTTCACGCCGGAGCTGCAGACCCTGGTGGTCACCCTGGATGGCGGCGAATCCCGCGAGGTCCGGTTCGGGCTTCGGGAAATCTCCAACGAGGGCACGCAATTCCTTGTGAACGGGAGGAAGACCTTCATGCGCGGCACGCTCGAATGCTGTATCTTCCCAAATACCGGCCATCCGCCCGTCGAACCGGGCGAATGGCGTCGGGTGTTTGGCGTGGCGAAGGCGTATGGGCTGAACCTAATACGTTTCCACTCGTACTGTCCCCCGAAGGCGGCCTTCGAGGTCGCGGATGAAATCGGGCTCTACCTGCAGGTCGAGACCTGCTGGGCGAACCGCTCCGTGTCGCTCGGCGATGGGCACCCGGTCGACCAGTGGATCTACGACGAGACGGACCGCATCCTGAACCACTACGGGAACCATCCCT
>JAJXYI010000669.1 GCA_021780625.1 bacterium
TGAAATCGGCGGGCGTGCAGCTCGCCAAAAACAACGTGGTGCTCGGTTTGATCGCCGGCTGGTTTGGCCTGGCGGAAAAGAGCATCCTGGCCGGCATCCGGAAGAAATTTGCGAAGAAGGGTCCCGAGGTTCTGGCGGGCAACGAGCGCGCCTTTGCGGCGGGCCTCGATTACGCCCGTCTCAATCCGCTCCCCGTCGACCGCCGCATCGGAGCCCCGACTGGCTCCAATCACGGACCGAAGGTCCTGACCGACGGCAACGAGATGTGCGGTGCAGCCGCGATCTTCGCGGGCTGCCGTTTCTTCGGCGGGTATCCGATCACGCCGGCGACCGAGATCATGCAGTACCTTCAGCGCGAGCTGATGAAGTACGGCGGCTCGGTGCTGCAGGCAGAGGACGAGATCGCGGGCGTCGCCTCGGCGGTCGGTGCGTCTTTCGCGGGTGTGAAGTCGATGACCGCCACGTCGGGTCCGGGCCTGTCGCTGAAGACCGAAGTGCTCGGTCTGGCCAGCGTGGCCGAGCTCCCGCTTGTGTGCGTCGATGTCCAGCGCGGCGGTCCCTCGACGGGGATGCCTACGAAGCCCGAGCAGGCGGACCTGTTTGCGGCGATCTTTTCGGCCCACGGCGACACAGTGCGCCCGGTTCTCGCGCCGGTGGGCGTGGCCGACATGTTTCCGGTGACGGTCGAGGCCTTCAACATCGCCGAGACCTATCAGACCCCCGTGCTGCTGCTCTCCGACCAGGAGATCGCGCAGCGCAAGGAGATCGTTGAGCCGGTCGACACGACAAAGCTGCGGGTTGAGAACCGGCTGCTTCCGACCGAGCAGGAACTGGAGAACTACTCCCGCTTCAAGCAGACCGAGTCGGGCATCAGCCCGATCAGCTTCCCTGGCATGCGCGGCGGCAACTACCTCGCCGCCGGCATCGAGCACAACGAGAAGGGATCTCCGACCGTGAATGGCGAGACCCATGCGCGCATGAACGACAAGCGCCTGAGCAAGCTCGATCCGCTGAAGGAGCGCCGGGACCTGTTCGTCATCGAGGGCGACGAGGATGCCGAACTCGGAGTGATCGGCTGGGGCAGCATCGCTGGCGTCGCGATGGAGGCCGTCCGCGCCGCGCGCGCCGAGGGCATCCGCGTGAAGCTGCTCGTGCCGAAGCTGCTGTATCCGGTGGCTGAATCCGTTTACCGCGGGTTTTTCGCCTCGCTCAAACGCTGCCTCGTCGTCGAGCAGTCGCATCAGGGCCAGCTTCACAAGGTGATCCGCATGTGGGTCGACACTCCGCCGGAGTTTCTCGCCTACGCCAAGAGCGGCGCCAATCCGATCTCCCCTGAGGAGGTCACCGCAAAGCTCCGGGAGATGGCCCGCCGCTGAACCCTTCAATCGAAATCAAGACCCCTTCGTTCCCATGAGTGTCGAGTGTGCCTGTCCCCCGATCGATCCCACGGTATACACCGCCAAGGATTTCCGCAGCAGCCTCAAGCCGATCTGGTGTCCCGGCTGCGGCGACTACGGCGTCGTGACCGCGCTGTATCGCGCGCTGTCGGCCATCGGTCGTCCCCCCCACGAGATCGCCTTCATCTCCGGCATCGGCTGCTCCAGTCGTATCCCCGGATACACGACGGCCTACGGATTCAACACCGTGCACGGCCGCGCCCTGCCGATCGCGCAGGGCATCAAGATGGCGAAGCCCGAACTGCTCGTGCTGGCCGCGGGCGGCGACGGCGACGGTTTCTCCATCGGCGGCGGCCACGTGCCGCACGCGATCCGGCGCAACCTGGACATCACGTACCTCGTGATGGACAACCAGATTTACGGGCTGACCAAGGGCCAGCTCTCCCCGACGAGCGCCCGGAGCACGGTGACCTCCTCGTCGGTGTATGGAAGCATCGAGGAGCCGGTGAATCCGCTGCTCTACGTGCTCGCCTATGGCGCCGGGTTCGTGGCCCAGGGAGTGCCGGCGGACATGGACGGGCTGGCTAAGTTGATCGAGGAGGCGATCCGGTATCCGGGTTTTGCATTCGTCAACATCCAGTCGCCCTGTGTGACCTACGGCCAGGAGGAGAACCAGATCAAGTCGCAGAAGGCGAAGATGCAGAAGCTCGCGGACCTGGGGCACGATCCGAGCAACCGCATTCGCGCGATGGAGCTGGCGTCGGAGTACGGCACGAAGCTGTACACGGGAGTCTTTTACCGAAATCCGAATCCGCCTGAGACCTATGAGACGGCGCTGCGCCGCATGCAGACCACGCTGGCCTCGAAGGCCAAGCCCCTCGACGCCCTGCTCACGCCGGAGAAGGCGTGAGGGGGACGGAAAAGCTGAAAGCTGAAACGCTAAAAGCTGAAATTGGAGTGCGGCGCGGATCGATGTGATAGGGCCCGACCTCCGGGCGGGCCGGGATTGAGGGATCGCCGCCCGATGCTGCGCCCCTCGAAACTCGCCGCGGAATCGACGCAGCGGCCGGCTCGGAGAGCCGGCCCTACCACGAGGAGGAGCCTCGTCATTTCAGCGTTATCCCGCAGCCGCAGGATGCCCGGTAGGGCCCGATCTCTGCGAAAGCCCACCCTGAGCGGAGTCGAACGGGCGGGCGGGCCGGGATTTGGGGTATCGATGTGGAGTGCGGAATCACGATTCCGCCCTTGGACGCGAACCTCGGTTCGCGCCAGGAGGTTTCGGATTCCGAAACCTCCTCCGCGGGCGGTCGTGCCCGCCCGTCGATGGCGGTGTCGGGCCACCGCACTCCACACTTCTAGCTCCTAAATTCTAGCTTCTAACTCCTCCTCTCCCCATCCCTTCCATCCCCTTCATCCCTGTGAATCTGCATCGGTTGTTTTGACCTGTGCTTACTTCGCGATTCACAAATCGCCCGGAGGCTCCTTGTGTTTCGGCATGACTGCGATGGCCAACGACGAACTCCTGATGGATCGGGCACTGGGGCTTGCTCGGCGCGCCTGGGGTGACACGCATCCGAATCCGATGGTCGGCGCCCTGATCGTCGAGGAGGGGCAGGTTGTGGCGGAGGGCTGGCACGCGCGCGACGGAGGACCGCACGCTGAGCGCGTCGCGCTCGCGGCCCTCGGCCGCGCACCGAAGCCGGGCGCCACGATGGTCGTGACCCTCGAGCCCTGCTGCACGCACGGACGGACCGGCGCGTGCACGGAGGCGATCGTCGCGGCGGGCATTCGCCGCGTGGTCGTCGGGGCGACGGATCCCAATCCCGACCACGCCGGACGCGGCCTCGAGGTGCTGCGGGCCGCGGGCATCGAAGTCGTTTCGGGCGTGCGGGCTGCGGACTGCGCGGACCTCAACCTGATTTTCAATCACTGGATCACCACGGCCCAGCCCCTGTTCGCCGCCAAGGTGGCGACGACACTCGACGGGAAGATCGCGTGCCGCACGGGTGACTCCAAATGGATCACCAACGAAGCCTCGCGCGCCGACGTGATGCGCTGGCGCCGGCTGTTTCCAGGCATCGCAGTGGGCGCCGGGACGGTGTCGCACGACAATCCCCGCCTGACCGCGCGGCTCGAAGGGGCGGAGGAATACAGCCCGTGGCGGTTCATTTTCGACGGACGTCTGCGCACGGTGGTCGACCGATCCATGCCCGGCGTGTACACCGATGAATTCCGCGAACGCACCATCGTCGTCACCACCGAGCATGCGGGCGAAGGGTACGTGAAGAAGCTACGCTCCTGGGGCGTGAAGGTGTGGGTGTTTCGCTCGCCGACGCAGCGCGTGCCACTGGCGGAGTTTCGGAAGCGCTGCGCGGAGGAGCGGATCACGGGAGTCTATTTCGAGGGGGGCGCGGAGCTGGTGAGCGAATTCCTGCAGCAGCGCCAGCTCGACTACCTGTTTCATTACCGGGCGCCGATCCTGCTGGCCGACGAGAAGGCGAAGCCCGCATTCAGCGGCCTGCGGACGGAGAAGCTGGCGAATGCCGTGCGCCTGGCGGACGTGCGCCACGAACATTACGGCGACGACTCCCTGGTGCGAGGGCGCGTCGTGTATCCGGAAAAGCTCTTCGTCGTCGAGACGACCTTCAGCCTCTCGAATTGAGAGGGATCTGGCGGACGTTTTTAACAGGGATGGAAGGGATGGGGCGAGGAGTTAGGAGCTAGAATTTAGGAGCTAGAAGGGTGGAGTGCGGTGGCCAAAATCCTCCTAGCTCCTAACTCCTAAATTCTAGCTCCTCCCCCCATCCCTTCCATCCCTGTGAGTAAACCCCGTCAGCTTTCGGTCGTCGGAGGTTTCCACGAACGCAAGTCGGCGGCGAGGTAGCCGAAGCCGGGGAAATCGTTGAGCAGGCGCCGTGGGTCGCGGCGATGGCGGGCCACTTCGCGCAGGGCGCAGGTGATCTCGTAGTCGAGTGTTGGGCGGTCGGTGCCGTACACCCGCCACTTCAGCTCTGCCCGGGAGTAGGGGGCGCGTCCGGTCCGCTGACCCTCGAGCCAGGCGGCTTCGGTCACGGTCTCGTCGCGACCGCACAAATACCAGGCCTCGATCGCGGGCACCGCCACGCCCACGGCGCGCAGCAGGCGATGCCGGCCGTCAGCTGTCGGTAGCTTCTTCACCGTCTGACGCACGACCGCCCGCAGCTTGCAGATCCGGCATTGGGGGTGGAAATAGTCGGGGCGCTCATGCTGCTCGGTGTGCACGACGGAGTCGTCCGCATCGACCTCGACCAGGACGCCGTCGGCATCGGTATTGAAATGCAGGTGACGCAGCACGGCGGGCAGCACCTGCGCGACGGACGGCCAGCCGCGCGCACGGAACCCGGGATTGAGGAACTCCACGGGGCCGTCGACGACGGCCTCCGCGAGCACCCGGAGCGCGGCCTCGTCGGCCGGGGATTCGCTGAGAATCGCGAGCTTCATGCGCGAAGCCGCGAGTCAGGGGTGGGCCGGTCTGGATCCGGAAGGAGCGAGGGGCGCGAGCGGGGTGCCATGGTCCGAGGGGAACCCCGCTTCACGGTTCAATCCGGACCTTGCCGGGCCGGATGTCGATCTCCTCATCGGGCACGCCGCCCAGGATGCCCGCATACCACATCTCGCCGAGCGAGCCCTCCTGGAGAAGCTCGTTGAGATCGGGCCGGTCGATCAGCCGCTCGAAGGTTGCGGCCCGGCCGCGCTTGTGGGCGATGACAACCTCTTCCGGATGGTCGCGAAACTGGTCGAGGAGGTAGGGAGAGTGGGTGGTGGCGATCACCTGGACGGCCTCGCGGTGGAGCGAAAAGGCGTCGGGGTAGCTCAGGCGGTAAAGCAGGTCGCGGGCCTGGCGAAGCATGCGCGGGTGGATGCCGCGGTCGAGGTCCTCGATGCAGACGATCGCGGGTGGCGCGGGATCGTAGCCGAGCACCAGGAGGCCGAGCAGGTAGAGGTTTCCCTGGGAGAGCCCGTCTGCGGGGATCACGTCGCCGTCCTCGCGCAGGACCATGGCGAGCTCGACCTTGCCATTGCCGGCGTCGCGCAGCTCGATGCGTGAGAACTCTGGCATGAGGCGCACGGCCTCGCTCTCGATGGCCGCGTAGGCATCCGGATTGGATTCGCGGCGGGCGGCGAGCACGGCGGCGAGGTTGCCTCCGTTGGTGATCAGCTCGGCGTCGTCGGACCGGGGGCTGGGCATGGCCATCGCGTAGTGATCGAACAGGTACACCCGGACATCCATGAGCTTGGAACGCAGCTCATCCCAGGCTCCGGGCGGAGAGCTGGACACATTGAGCTGGTCGCAACGGGACTCTGACACGCCGCACAGGTGGGCCTCGACGCCGTCGAAGGGTGGGATGAATTTGAATACGAGTTCGGGACCGGTGCACGCGGCGCCCGCGCCGGGCGGTTCGCTGGAGAGAGGGAGCTGGGCGAGATTGCGAAAGCGCAGGATCGCCTGGATGAGGCTCGATTTTCCGCTGCCGTTCGGACCGATGATCAAATTGAAGGGCTGGAGCTGAAGACCCGTGGCCCGCAGCGCCTTGAAGTGGCGGAACTGAATCGAGGCGATCACGGGGATAGTCTGGTGCCGCCACGGCGGTTTCTCAACCTCGAAGGGGGGGATTCACAGGGATGGAGGGGATGGGGGAGGTGGGAGGAGCTAGAATTTAGGAGTTAGGAGCTAGGAGGATTTTGGCGGCGTTGCTCGATATGGAGTGCGGAATCACGATTCCGCCCTGCGCGGGAGGCTCCGCCTCACGGCCCGGCATCCGGATTGACGAAAGACGGAGGTTGCGGATTCCGAAACGTCGTACGCGGGCGGTCTGGCCCGCCCGTCGAGGGCGGAATCGTGATTCCGCACTCCGAGGTAAAGGCACCCCAATTTCAGCTTTTCAGCGTTTTCCTTCAGCGTCTTCTAGCTCCTAAATTCTAGCTCCTAACTCCTCTTCCTCCCATCCCCTCCATCCCTGTTAAAACAGAATCCGTTTGCGCGATGCGCGGGGCGGAATCCAATCTGGGGCCATGTCTCAGAAGTTTGTAGTCATCATTGCCGGTGGACGCGGTGAGCGGTTCTGGCCCCAGAGCCGGACGGCCCGTCCGAAACACCTCCTGCCGATCGTCGGCGACAAGCCCATGCTCTCCCAGACGCTCGATCGCGTGCGCGCGGTCGTGCCGGCGGAGAACACCTTTGTCATCACCAGTGCGAGCCAGGAACAGGCCGTGCGCGAGGTGTGCGCGAGCCTCCCCGATGCGAATATCGTCGCCGAGCCGGTCGGCCGCGACACCGCTGCGGCGGTGGCCCTGGCGGCCGCCGTCGTCGGCAGCCGGGATCCCAACGGCGTATTCGCGGTGTTGCCTGCCGACCACGTGATCCAGGACCGCCGTTCGTATCAGGCCGACCTGCGTGCGGCGTTCGCGGCGGCGACGGCCGAGGGGGTGATGGTGACGATCGGGATTCGACCCACGGAGCCTGCGACGGGGTTTGGATACATCCGACGCGGCGTGTCGTGGCGCGCCTTCAACCGGCGCATGTTCTATTATGCGAGCCGGTTCGTGGAGAAACCCAACCTGGGGACGGCGAAGAGCTACCTCGAGTCGGGCGATTATCTCTGGAACGCGGGCATGTTCATCTGGCGTGTGCCGATCGTGCAGGCGGCGCTGCGCAAGCATGCGCCCGAACTGGACGAGGGCCTCGCGCCGGTGCGGCAGGCGCTCGCCCGCGGACGCAATCTCGCCCCGGTGCTGCGGCTCGTCTATCCCGGCCTCAAGCGCATCTCGGTTGACTACGCCCTGCTCGAAAAATCCGACAACGTCGTGGTGCTGCCCTCGTCGTTCGACTGGGACGACGTGGGCGCGTGGCCGGCGGTGGCTCGCCATCTGCCCGCCGACCCGCAGGGAAATGTGATCCGCGGCCGCGCCGTCGTGGAGCACGCGGGTGGGAACATCCTGTATTCGAACGACGATCACCTGCTCGCGGTCCTGGGTGCCGACAACCTGATCGTCGTGCACACCCCTGACGCCACGCTTGTGTGCTCGAAGGAGCGAGCGCAGGAGATCAAGACCCTCCTGAAGCGCCTGGAGGCCCAGCCCGGATCGAAGCGCTGGTTCTGACGCGCCATGCGCTGCATCGGCATCGACTACGGCACGCGGCGCATCGGCCTGGCCTTTGGTGACGACCTGGGCCTGGCCACGCCGCTGCCGGCCGCGGTCGATGCCGACCCCGCGAAGCGCTGGGAGGCGATGCTCGCCGCAATCCGTCAGAAACGCGCGACGGACCTGGTGGTCGGGTATCCGTACAACATGGACGGCTCAGCGGGTTTCAAGGCGAAGGAGGTCGACGCCTTCGCTGAGCGCCTGCGAGCGGAAACGGGATTGCCGGTTCATTTCGTCGACGAGCGGCTCACGAGCCGCGAGGCGGAGGGATCGATTCCCGCGCGAAAACTCCGCGAGATCCGTGCGAGCGGCCTGATCGATTCGCGGTCGGCGGCGATCATCCTGCAGGATTTCCTGTATCAGCACATCCCTCCAACCCTCCCGCCCGACGATGTCTGAACAGTCCCAAGGCACGCGCGGCGCGAAGGCGGACGACGGCTCCCGGTCACGCCGCTGGGTCTGTGTCTGCGCCTACGACGGCACCCCGTTTTCCGGGTGGCAGAGCCAGAGCGGAGGGAACGCGATCCAGGACGTGATCGAGCGACGGCTTGCGACGGTGCTGAAGGTGGCGGTGCGGATACATGCAAGTGGGCGCACCGACGCGGGCGTTCATGCGAAGGGGCAGGTGTTTCATTTCGACGCGGATTGGCGGCATGGGGCCGCGAAGCTGGCGGCTGCGTTGCGCTCGGGCCTGCCTGGGGCGATCCAGATCCGCTCCCTGCGCGAGGCGCCGGGTGGATTTCACGCGCGGTTTTCGGCGACTGGCAAGACGTACACGTATCGACTTTTTCTCGGCGATCCGGATCCGTTCACGCGGCCCTATGTCTGGGCGCTGCCGAGGAAACCGGAACTTGCCCGGATGCGCGCGGCGGCGAGCGCTCTCGTGGGGAAACATGACTTTGCTGCGTATTCGGCCTTCAACGGGAGTGAGCGGGAAACGACGGAGCGGACTCTCCGGCGCCTGGATGTGGCGGTGCGCGGTCGAAAGGTGACGATCACTGCCGAGGCGGATGGCTTCCTCTACAAAATGGTGCGCAGCCTGGTCGGTGCGGTGGTGGCCGCGGGCGAGGGAAAGCTGAGCGTCGAACGGATTCGACAGCTCCTCGTTGAAGGGCGCCGCACGGCCGAGGTGCAGACGGCGCCTCCCCAGGGGCTGTTTCTCGAGCGAGTGGATTACGGACGGGCGCGGGGGAACTGATTTAACAGGGATGGAGGGGATGGGGGTAGTGGGAGGAGCTAGAATTTAGGAGTTAGGAGCTAGGAGGAAATTAGCGGCGTTGGTCGATATGGAGTGCCTAAGGGAAAACGCTGAAACGCTGAAAAGCTAAAAGCTGAAACTGGAGTGCGGCGCTGACTGATGTGGAGTGCGGTGGCCCGACACCGCCATCGACGGGCGGGCCTGACCGCCCGCGCGGGGGACGCCGGTTTCGGAACCCGAAACCTGCGGGCGCGAGTCAGGCCTCGCGTTCCCGCAGGCGCGGGGCGGTGCCAGGTCACCGCAGTCCACATCGGAGAGCGGAGCGGCGCCAATTTCAGCTTTTCAGCGTTTTCCTTCAGCGTCCGCATTGCACACTTCTTGCTCCTAAATTCTAGCTCCTAACTCCTCTCTCCCCATCCATTGCATCCTGCTGGCCTCAGGCTTGTTGGCTCCGGACCCGAATCGGGTGCCGGAGAACTCACTTTCCGGCCTGCTTGAAGAAGTCTGAAATCTGGAGTTCTTGGGAGAGGCATGGATTTAAGTGTTCCACATCATTCCGCGTCGCAGGCGGTCGTCCGAGAAGGCGACGCGGTGCGTTGGTGGGAGTGGCCGACCGTGTTGTCGCTAGACGCGCCGCTGGTGGCTGTCTGCTGGCAGGCGCTGTTTGCGCGGATGGCGGGAGTGGCTGCGGGAGTGGGGCAGGCCTTCCTGCTGGGCGCCTGCGTTTGGCTGATCTATGCGGCCGATCGGTGGATCGACGGCATCCGTTTGCGCGACGGTGAGGCAGCGACGTCGAGGCACCTCTTCTACGCACGTCACCGCTGGAAGATCCTCCCCGTGTGGCTGGCTGTATTTGTGGCGGGAAGCATTTCGGTGTGGACTGTGCTGACGGCGGCGCAGCTCCGGGCGGGCCTGGCCCTGACCGGTCTCGCAGGCGCCTACGTCGTCATTCACCAGGGGATCCATCGCAGCCGGCTGAGTGGGGTTCCCAAGGAGGTGCTTGCCGCCTCAATCTTTGCGGCGGGCTGCGCCCTGTGTCCGGGCACCCTCGCGCTGACGCGCCATGTCGTTGGGTTCATTCCGGCCGTCGTGTTATTCGCCTGCCTCTGTTTTTCCAACATTGTGATGATCGCCTCCTGGGAAAAGGAAGTGGACCGTGCGCAGGGGAGTCCCTCGCTTGCGCTTCAGTGGCGCTCGGCTGGCGTGGCCGCGCGTTACCTGGCGCTTTTGGTGGTGGTGCTCGCACTGGGAATGTTTTTCTACGACCACGAGAACGCGCATGGGGCGTTCCTGGCGCTCGGCGCGAGCGCGCTGCTCCTGCTAGGCGTCGATGCGCTCGAGCCGCGGTTTGGCTCCCGCGCGGCGCGGGTCATCGCCGACGCTGTGCTGCTGGTTCCGCTGCTGATTTTCCTGCGCCTTTGAGCTTGGACTCACAGGGATGGGTGGGATGGGGGACTCCGGACGAAATTGAACAGAAGATAACGAAGGGAACGAAGAGGGGGCAGGAGTTAGAATTTAGGAGCTAGGAGCTGGAATGAGCTCAGCGGCGGC
>JAJXYI010000495.1 GCA_021780625.1 bacterium
TCAGAGGGCTGGATGGAAATCGTCGGTGGAGGAGGATTGCTGACTGTCAGCTTGGCCTGGCGACTCGTCACGGATCCGGCGGAATTCTTGATTGTGACGGAGTAGTTGCCTGCGTCGGTCAGCTGGGCGTTCTTAATGGTATAGTAACTCTGGTTTGCGCCCGCGATGTCGGAGCCGTCCTTTTGCCATTGGAACGCGATGCCCGTGCCGGTCGCACTGATTCGGAAAGTTGCGTCGTCGCCGATATAAACCGACAGGTCCTGCAGGTCTGTGGTGATGGTGGGCGGGGTAGAGGTGTTGCCGGTGCCGGCTCCGTACATTGATGCGACTCCCGCCTGGTCGTCGGCCTGGGGCGTCTCGATGGTACTGATAGTGGAATTCATCAGCGCGGTGACCACCTGGCCGTGTTCGTCGGGATGATCCAGCCCCAGGACGTGACCGAACTCATGGGCGAGCACGCGACGCAGGTCGTACGTTGAACCGCGCTGCCCTCCACGATAGGAGTCCCAGGCGTAGTTGGAATTCACGACGACATCCGCTTCGTAGCGGGTGGTCGACGTGTATTGGGTGAGCGTTATAGCGAGCACGCCCGTGTCGAAAGCTTGGCCGTAGACGTTGGGCGCGAAGAAGACGTCGTTCGTGCCGTTGCCTTTCACGCCAGATCCGCTGCCGGCGTCTGTCCCTGCCAGCTGAACGCGGGACATGTAGGGGTTCCATTCCTTAAGTGCCTCGATGGCGGTGCCGTTGGGTGTGGTGCCGTCGCTGTAGGTCGGACTGTCGCCGAGAAGGAGTCTGAGGGTTACCGTGCCGTCCGGCCAGATGGGAGCACCGTCGCGGACCCAGCCGAACGCAGCGTGGATCAGGAGGAGACTGGTGAGGCTGGTGAAGAGCGCGCGAAGGGGGCGGAACGGGTGGCGGAGGCGTTTCATCGCGAGGCGGGCTGGGTGGGATGGGCTGCGCGGACGATGGCGTTCTCGAAATCCGCAAGAGTCATGGTTCCAGAGGGGCCGCTTCCCGATGAGAGGGCGCTCCGTGTGGCCGTTCGGTCTTTCAAGGGGACCGGTATTTCATCGACGTTGCGCAGCGGGGTGCCGTCGGTCCGGGCGATATAGGGGATTTGGCCGTGAGCGGCGTCCGTGATCACGAAGTACCTCCCGTAGTTCATGGCGACGAGCGGCGTGATGTAGCGGCCGTTGGTGTGGAGGAACAGGACATCATGGTCGCCCACCTCGAATTCGGTGAGCCCCTCGACCTTGAGCGTCTGACCATCGACCGTGCCGCCGAGGATTTGGAGCTGCATTTGGGTGGGAGCGGTGCCCGCCAGGACCTTGTCGATCTTGATCGTGACCGTAGTCTCGATGTGCCGCTCGGAGCCTGAGCCCTCCCACGCGCTGTGTTTTGCGACGACCTCGGATTCGACGATCGTGTCTGCGCGGGCGACGAGTTGGGTGAAGGTCGGCGCCTGGACGGACATGGCGAAGCCCGAAACGGTCAACAGGATCATGGCAAAGCCATGCCGTAACAAGTGCAGGTGCTGGTGCTGCATGGGCGCGACCCTGAGGGTGGATTTCCCAACGGCAATGCTGAAAATGGCCAATCTTCTTTCGCTCCCCATCCTTGGGGGCAGGTCAAAGCAGATCCTCGAAACCAGGCATTGGCGCAAAATAGATGGTCGATGACGATCAATCCAATCGCCTCAAGCTTCGCTAATTACCTCGCCTGAGAAGGAGCGGGAGGCAGGGGGGCATGGCAAGGAGAGCCAATCCTACGGAGCAGGCCGTTTTTTGTTAGAAAACGGGCTTGAAACGACGAGTCAGGGCCTCAGGAAGATGATTCGAAATGAAGAAGATCTGAAAGCCCCAAGGAAGTGGGCGGACTGGAAGGTGGGTTTGGCGCTGACGTTGCGACAAGAGCATGCAGCCTCGTACGCTTGGCTCGCCAAGACCCTGAATATGGGTACAGTCGGAGGCTTGCGGAACCGGTTGTGGCACGCGAGAAGACCCAAATTATGACAAAAAACGGCCTGACCCCGTCGGATTGCATGACCCCCTCGGATTGGACGAGACCGAAATGAAGAGGATCTGAAAGCCCCAAGGAAATGCGCAGACTGGAAGGTGGGTTTGGCGCCGACGTTGCGACAAGAGCATGCAGCTTCGTACGCTTGGCTCGCCAAGACCCTGAATATGGGTACAGTCGGAGGGTTGCGAAACCGGTTGTGGCACGCGAGAAGACCCAAATTATGACAAAAAACGGCCTGACCTCCTCGGATTGCGCCCACGGAAAGAAGAACGGGAAGCCGGGCTTGCCAATGTGTGGGAACCAGGCCAAGTGTGGCGCAATTCGCCGCAATTCAGTCGAGCAAAACTGGGTGTGAAACCCGAGCAATCAACAATCATCGGCCTGACGCCCTCGGATTGAACCCAATCTGAAACTGGAGATTGATTGTATGAATGATTATCCGTTGGTGGTAGCGTTGGTCGACCTGCTGTGTGTCGGGCTTGCTGTTTATGTCGGAATGAAAGTACAATGGAAGGGCGCGCAGCCCAATAACCGGCTGTGCATATCTATAATTCTTTTCGTAAGCTTGGGCTTGTGGTACATCTGCGGCGCTGTGCTTCACTTGAATTTTGATTTGATGGGGACTGAAGCACCTTATCGACGGGCGGGGTTCTTTGGTGTGCTTTCGGTCATCGCATTTTTGTATGGCACATACTTGATACTGTCAGGCAAGGGTGCTGCGCCCGATGGAGATAAATAGATGATTCGATCGACGCGTAAGCCGGGAATCGTAACAGTGAGAGCTACGATGACTGCCAGCCGGCCGGGGTCAGAGGCGTGAGGTCGTCCTGGTTGGTCATCGACGGGAGTCGGGAGAGCACGTCGCGACGGTATGCGAGCCGGTCTTTGCCGTGCCGCTGGCAGGAGACGACCAGCGAGGTGATGATCGCAGAGCGCTGTCCAGCAGCGGGGTGTCCGTAAAACAGTCGGTACTTTTTTCCGATCGCCGGCACACAAATCTACGGGGCTGCGGCGGGAGATGGTTTTGGGGTCTGTGTCTTCACTGTTGGAGATTGATAGTCTGTCCCTCATAGCGGGGTGGACATTGGTGGGGAAATTGGGGGGGGGGGGGGGATGAAAGGGGCTTTCACCAGCTTGTCCTCTGTCTTCCGGTGGCGCGTGTGCACTTGGTGTCGCTGCGTGGTCGCATTGGTTCTTGTGGCGGCGGTTTTGCGTGCGGCGGAAACCGGGGCGCCGAAGCTGCCGGCATTCATTCCGGTATCGTGGTTCCCCGCTGCGATTCAGGCGTTGCATGCGGACGGCGTTGCGACGGACCGGCTGATGCTCGCCAAGGAGGGGCAGGCCCCCGGGCTGGACGATCAGGTCACGTTTCTCGTGGAGGAGATTGCCAAGGGACGCGCCTGGCAGTGGGCGATGGTGCTCAAGTACAATACGCTGAAACCCAATGAGCGGGCACTGCGAACGTCCCCTCTGTCGATGTATGCCAGCACAGGCGTCCGGGTGGATTTTACGCCGAGTCCTGTCGTAGGCATGGCAATCCACGTGTTCGGACCCTACGAACGGAACGGCCCAAGCCCTGCCGCCAAGTCGATCTGGTCAGGCGCCTTCATCAATCCGGAGTTCATGGGCCTGGGCTTCGATCAGTCCGCGGTCCTGTTTCGGCGACTCGTTGCGTACAAAGACCGGCACCAGGAAACCGGAGGCGGAGGGTATTCGCTCGGGTTCCGCTCCAATCCATTTCCCGAGGCAGATGTTCAGAAGAATCGGATCGCGCTCGCCAAATTTGGAATCACTCCCGGCGAGTATCGCGCATTCGCAGGGTTCGTGCCTGCACTCATCAATTTCTTCGTCGTCGGGAGCCAGACGCCGGGGGTGCGCGAACGCATACTCGATGTGGTGGACGTGCCGTGGCTGAGCCTCGTGATGCACGGAGGGAAGCTGGACGACGTCGATTTTGAGATTCTGGGCGGCTTCGAAAAGGGCCGCGCTTCGGACTGGGGGCTCCCGGATGGTCAGGACGTCTATTACATCGGATTGCGAGGTCTCATTTACGGAAAGCCTGCCGTGCTGGTGCGACTGGCGGTGACCCGGCCGAGGGTGCCGCTGTTCAATTGCGCCGGCATTGTCGGGCTCGCAGCGGTGCGCCCGGACGGAAAAGGGCCGTTGGTTACGATCCGGGCCATGGCCTCGCGACCGGCAGCGAACCTTGCCACGCGCTGAAGTCCGATTTTTTGAATTTTCCTTCGTGCGAATCGTCGGGCCGCCCCACTAGCCTCTGCCGTCATGAATCGAACCGACCGCCTCGTCGCAATGGTGACCTACCTGCAGGGGCGCCGCGTGGTGCGTGCGGAGGAGTTGGCGGAACATTTCTCGATCAGCCTGCGCACCGTCTACCGCGACATCGCGGCGTTGGGGGAGGGCGGAGTGCCGATCGTGGGTGAGGCCGGCGTGGGATACACGCTGGTGAAGGGGTATCACCTGCCGCCTGTGATGCTGACTGCCGAGGAGGCGTCCGCGCTGTTCACCGGAGGCGAACTGGCCAAGAAACTCACGGATGGATCGCTGGACGCGGCTGTGGACGGCGCACTTGAGAAATTGCGGGCGGTGCTTCCGCCCGATCGGAGGGATCACCTCGAGCATCTCGCACGTGGAACCATCATCTCGCGAATTCCCCGCTGCGGGGAGTCGACGCGCGAGGGGCCGCCCTGTCTCGCTCTCGTGCAGCAGGCGGTGGCCCGGAGGCGTGTGCTCGCGATGGCCTATCGCAGCCGCGACCGCGGCGAGGAGACCCTGCGTGAGGTGGAGCCGCTGGGCGTCGTTTTCTACGGCGGGCAGTGGTACTTGATCGCCTGGTGTCGCCTTCGCGACGATTTGCGCCATTTCCGGGTGGACCGGATCCAGACGGCCCAGCTGAGGGCCGAGGGCATCAAACCACGGGATGGATTCTCGCTCAGCCGGCACATCGAAGAGTACGCGAAGAAGGGCGACACCTTTCCTGCCACGGTATGGATTTCCAAGGCCGCGCAGGAGCGCGCGACTCGCGAGAGTTTCGCGACCCTCGCGGCCCGTCGCCAACGGGACGGCGGAACGGAGTTTTCGATGCTCACCTGGTCCTATGACTGGCTCGCCCGTTGGATTCTCTCGTTTGGGGGACAGGCTGTTGCGGTGGAGCCCGCGGATTTGCGGGAGCGGGTGGCCGAACTCGCAACTGCCGTGGCCCAAGCGCATCAGGATGCCGTCGCCGAGCTCCTGACATAGGGCTGTCAGGAGCCCGTGGTAAGGTGAGGGCATGGCAACCACCACCACCATTCAAGCGATTGAATTCGCATTCACCGGTTATCCCGTCACGGACCTTCACCGCGCCCGCGCCTTCTACGAGGGGGTGCTGGGCCTCAAAACCAGCGCGGTCTGGCAGGACGGCGACAAGGGGTGGATCGAATACGACCTGGGAGGGCATACCCTAGCGATCACCAACGGAGCGGAGCAGTGGAAACCGAGCAATGACGGCCCGGCGATCGCCTTCGAAGTCGCCGACTTCAACGAAGCGGTTGCGGTGCTCAAGCGCCATGGTTCGCCCTGCATCGTGGAGCCGACCGAGAGCCCGGTGTGCTGGCTCGCGGTGTTCCGGGATCCGGACGGCAATACGTTCGCGATTCATAAACGCAGTGCGCACAGCCACACTTGAGCCGTTGGAAAGAGGACTCGGGCAGGACGGCGCATAGCCGTCGGCCCCCAGCCACCCACCACGCCATGTTTCCTCCCTATCCCCTCCTTCCTCACGGACCCTGGTCGCGGGCACACCGCGCGCCGGATGCTGCGCAGGCTGCCGGCAAAGGGACTCTGGCCACGGGTAACGGACGGCGCGTCGTGCTCTCCGTCGCGGTCAGCGTGGACGGATACCTGGCGCGCCGGGACGGGGCGATCGACTGGCTGCCGCAGCCGAATTCGAGCGGCGAAGACTATGGGTGCGAGGCTTTCCTGGCGACGGTGGATACCCTGATCATGGGGCGCCGGACCTATGAGCAGGTACTTGCCCTCGGAGCCTGGCCGTATGGCGACAAGCGGACCCATGTGTTCAGCACGACCCGTTGTTCTGGAGCGGCCGAGGGTGTGGAGTTCGTGGACTGCGACATCGCCGCATTTATGCGCGAGCTGAAATCGGGACCGGGAACCGGTTCGATCTGGCTGGTTGGGGGCGCGGAGATCATCGCCGCCTGCCTGGGTGGGGGCGTGGTCGACGAACTCGTGTTGACGGTCGTGCCGGTATTGCTGGGCGAAGGCATTTCCCTGTTTCCGACTCATGGCTGGTCGACGGCGCTTCGCCACCGGCACACCCGGGCATTCCCGGACGGCCTGGTGCAGCACACCTATGCGCTGTTGAATGCTGACCACACGGCTCGCGGGCGCCCTACGGAGACTTTGCCCGGCGGAGCGCACCCGCGGAATGCACGGGCCGAATCAAACCGTCGCGGAGAGCCTTTGCCGGATGCAGTGCTGGCGGCCCGGGGATTTTGTGCGTGGGGACTGCACGAGGAGTCCGTATGACAGGCGGTATTGGCGCTGCCGTTCTCGGCTAGAAGCCCGCGAAGACGCTAGCGTAGGTGGCGCGGTCAGAGGCGGACTGCAGTTCCCGCCATTGCGAGACGGACCAGGGATTCCCCGTCGACACATTCTTGAGTGCCTCGTCGTAATGAAAGTCCATGTGCCCGTTGGACGTGATCGAGTTGGCCACGAAGGAGCCGACGAGCATGCCGGAATTTCCTCCGCCGTTGCAGGACAGTGCGGCATTCGGACAGAACAGACAGGCGTAGATGGTGCCGTTTCCTCCGATCGAACAAGCGGAGGTGGTGGTGGTGAAAATCTGGAGCGCACCGGCCCAGCTTTCGTTGTTGATGAAACCATTGCCCGAGACCGAGACGGGGCCGTCGATATAGAGGGTCAGATTGCCGCTGGGCTGGATCGTGATGCCGGACGAACACGAGCCTCCTTCGCTGTCGTCGGAACCGGAGTGCGAGTTGCCGTGCTCGCTTTCCGATTCGCCAGATCCGCTCGAGCTGACGCTGGTGCCACCGCTCCCAACGATCGCGACGTTGTCGCCGCTTTGGACGGTGACACCGCCGATCGTGGCGCCCGAAACGAAGTAATAATAGCAACCGTCGGAGGCCGGATTGTCGGTCGACCGCGGGAGGCACGAGGGCACGCTCGATCCGAGATCGTAACTTTGGGACACCGATGCGGCCGTGGGGTAGGAAGGCGGTGTGAAGTCGTAGCTGAATCCCGTTGAGGTGGTGCCGGTGATCGAGCCTCCGCTCACCGAGCCCGTGCCGAGCAGGACGTTTCCGTAAACGGTGCCCTGGGCTCCGAGGTCGATGTTGCCGCCCGCACTCGCGACAGTTGTATTCGAGCGGGATACGGAAGCGGGATAGGATGAATAGGGTCCGGTGGAGGGACTGGTCGTCGAGATGAAGCTGTCGGCCGAGGGGTGCCCATTCCAGGAAATGTCATTTTCCGCGACCATCCCGTAGGCCCATTTTCCCCCAAACTTGAGGGTGACCAGCTCGATCTTCACGATCGGATTAGAGCCGTCGAAGGGAGTGATGGTGGCCTGGGAGACCACGGTGGCCGTGCCGGAGGAACCGCTGTAGCCCTCGACGTAAACCTTCACGACGCACGTGGCGTTCTGGTCGAGGTTGAACGTCGGCATCACCAGGGTGGCCGTATCCGCGGTGGAATTGCAGGTCCAGGCGGTGCCCTGGGAGTCGATGGTCCCCCAGGCGGCGGACGTGGAGGCGCCCGCTCCCATCTGGTTGAAACTCCAGATGGCCTGTTCGAGACCGGCCTCGGCCAGGTTTCCGGCATTGTCGGCGAAGAAGGTCCGATGGGACATCTTCAGCATGTTTGCGCCCATATCCAGATAGGTGGCGATCGAGATGCCGACGATGGCGACGAGCAGGAGTGCGAGGATGAGGATGCTGCCGCGGTCGTCGGACGCGATCCGGCGGCGGGCGGAGCCCTGGCATGGCTGGGCGTGCTGGGCGGCGGTGCTCATGACTTGTTGCGCATCACAAACGTGCCGGTGCCCGTCTGGGTGACGGGAACTGACGTGACGGCCGTGCGCGTCAACGTGAGGACGCATTGGATGACCTTTGCGGTGGAGTCCGAGGACGTGGCGGCGCCGGAGGAGTCGAGCCGGTTGAAAGCCAGGCTGGTGACATCGCGCGCGAGGATCTGCTGGCCGCTGAGCGAGGAGCCGTCGCCCGGCACGAGGTAGAACCACTCGTCGGCGGCGTCGTAGGCGTAGGTGACCTCGTTGGAAGTGGAAGTGTAATTGTCGGGGACCGTGAACGTGACAGAGATCACGGCTCCGCTGGAATTGGTCTTCGAGACGAACGCGCTGGCCATGCGGGCATCGATGCCGAACTGCTCGATGGCCTTGCGCGACTGCTGATCCATCTCCGCGTAGTTGCTGATGGCGTAGCCGCTTCGGATGATGAGCAGGTAGGAGGTGAGCAGCCCGGCGATGACGAAGACGCCGATGGCGGCGCCGATCATGATCTCGGCGAGCGTGAAACCCCGGCTCGAGCGCAAGGGCGCGGACGACCTGTCATTTGGAGACATAGTCATACAGGCCGTCCTCCGCGTAGTAGGTGACGTAGCTGCGGGACAGGGTGCGTCCGTCGTAGTTCTTCCAGGACACGGTGAACTGGATCTCCATCATCCCGGAGTGGACGAGGGTGGCCGTGCGCGTGATCGAAAAACGCGAGGCCACGGAGGGCATGCCGGAAAACACGGCGGGAAGCGCCAGCGACGTGGCGGTTGAGGAGTAGGCGCTGACGGTATCCCAATTCTGGATTCGCAACATCTCCACCTCGTACTGCATGACCTGGGAGGCGGTGGTCAGATTTCGGGCCGTATCCAGCGACATGAGACCGCGTTGAAGTGCGGCGATCGTGGTCGCGAGGCCCATCACCATCACGAAAGCGGCCATCGTGACCTCCAGGATCGTGAAGGCACGGCTGTCGCGCAGAGAGCGCCCGCGTGTGGCTCCTCGCGCCGGTCGCGATCCGGCGGCAGGGGATTTTTCTGAAGCGTACTTAATCACCCCTATAAGTTCCAATTACCATATCGGATCAAAACGGGATTCTCTGAAGCTGGAAAATCGGGGTGAGGCGACCCAGGGGCGGAGCGGTAATGCTCAATAATTTCCCACGGGTGTGGACAGCTTTTGAAGCAGCCAGTCGGCGGCGGTGCCCGACGAGGGTTGGCGGAGGATATCGCGCAGTCGGGAGGCTTCGGCGAGGGTGTGGTCGCGACGGGTGCGGTCGTAGAGGCAATGGCGGAGTTCGACGGCGAGCACCGCGGGGTGGGCGCGTTTCTGGATGAACTCGGGATACATCGGTTCCTTCAGCAGGAGGTTGGCGATGCCGATGAAGTTGGTCTTCACGAGCATGCGTCCGAGCGCGTAGGTGGCCGGGCTGGTCTTGTAGACGACTGCGCCGGGGATACCGGCGAGGGCGCAGTGCATGGACATGGTGCCTGAGCTTGTGAGCACGGCGGCGGCGCTCACGGGCGAGCCAGTGGGGTGAAGGCGGACGTTGGCGGGTGGGCTAAAGGATTCGAGTACCTGGCGGATGTGGTCGCTGGGATAGAGCACCACGGCTTCGCGAGGATCCCTGAGCAGCTGGTAGGCTTTGAGTAGGGCGGGAAAGATGCGTTTGACCGTCTGCGCGCGGCTTCCGGGCAGCAACAGGATGGGGCCAGCGGGATCCAGGCTGACAGGGGCGGCGTAGTCGGGCGCCACGAAGGGGTGGCCGACGAAAGTGACCGGTAATTCCGTATCGGCGTAGCAGGCGACTTCGAAGGGGAAGATGACCGCGAGGGCGTCGAGGTTCTGCTCCATCTCGAAGCGGCGGTGAGGTTTCCAGGCCCAGATTTGCGGCGAAATGTAGAACAGCGTGGTGCAGAAGCCGCCGCTTTTCTTGGAGATTCCGCGAGCGCGCAGGGCCTTGGCAATGCGGAGATTGAAGCCGGGATAGTCGACAAAGCACACGGCTGCGGGCCGGTGGGTCTCGATCCAGCGGAGGGTATCGTTGAAGAGCCGGCGGAAGAATCCGATGTTGGAAAGCACCTCGGCGAAGCCGACGACGGAGGTGGAGGTCAGGTCGTGGAGGAGCTGGGCTCCGGCGGCGGCGAGCTCGGGGCCCCCGAGTGCGGCGACGGACAGGCCGGGGGACTGGCGGCGCGCCTCGCGAACCATCGTTGCAGCATGCTGATCTCCAGAGTGTTCGCCTGCGATGACGA
>JAJXYI010000175.1 GCA_021780625.1 bacterium
GATGCCTTTCATCGCCGGCGAGGCGTAGCGCTCGGCGAGGACGTTGGTGATCGGTTGTGCGGGCTGCTCGGTGGCGCCGGCGGACTTGGAGGCTGCGTTGAGGTCCTTCACGGGAAAGCGTCCCGTGTAAGCGTCGCGCCCGGGATTGCCAACAGAATCCGTCGCCCTGCGGCCGTTATGAACAAAGGTCATTCCGGCCCGCCTGGCGGAGGGTCATTTTTCACCCAGGCAGCGCACCACCATCTCGCGCAGTACCTCCTCCTCCTCGCCCGCGCGACCGATGAGGGTTTCGAAGGCCTGCACGAACTCGCGCTGGTTGTCGATCAGCCGGCGCAGGGTGGGCAGGCGCCCGGATTGGGCGAGCTTGCCGAGGTACCAGGCGTTCTGGCTGAAGACGTTGAACGCACTCTTCTCGCCGAGGGCCGCGCCAAAATGATGACCGAACGCACCCGCGCCGCGCTGCAGGCCGTCGAGGCCGCGATTTCCCAGGCGCGCCTCGCCCGAATCGAGCAGAGCCCTGACCTGGAGCAGCAGGCGGTTGCGGTTTTGGAGCGCGGACAGCAGCGGCCGGGCGTCGCCCCCGGTGAAGAAATGCCTGCGGAGCGCCTCCAGCGTCCACTTGAGGTCGCCGCTGAAGAAGGCCTCGGCCGTCTCGAAGAAATCGCCCTCCGCGACGTTTGCGGTGAGCTCGGCGACATGGGCCTCCGTCACGGGCGAACCCTCGCCCGCATAGGTGGCGAGCTTGCGCACCTCCTCGACGAGCAGGCGCGTGTTCGGCCCCACCTTTGCCAGGAGCAGCTCCGCGGCTGCCGGCTCGAGCGTCGATCCCAGCGCCGTGGCTTCCGCCCGGATCACGCCCGCCAGCGCCTCGGCCGCGCCGTCGCCGTCGCCGCCGAACAACGCAAAATCGCCCTCCTTTTCGCACCACTTCGGAAACGAGCGCCGACGATCGATGGGCGAGGCCGTGATGAGCACCGCGACCTCGTCGGGATTGATGCCCGACAGCAGGCGCTGCAGTTCCTCGACCTGCGTCAGCGTGCCCTCGGCCCGCCCGGTCACCGAGTCCGCCAGGAAACTCACATCCTTCAGCCACACGACCCGTTTGCCCCCGAACATCGGCACGGTCTGCACCGCATCGCGAAACCGGTTCACGGCGGCCGTGACCTCCCCGATGTTTGAGGCGAAGCCGCTGACCACTTCGCGCGAGAATTCGTCCGCCCCGGCCTGGGCTGCGAGTTCCTCGAAGCGTCTGTGGCCGGCCCGGCCGACGAGGTAGTCGTCGGCTCCGCAGTAGAACGTGAACCGTGGGGCTTGCGCTGGCATCCGGCAGCCACGATGCGGCGCGACGACGCGTGAACAAGGCAGAAAACCCGCAGGACCGGATCCCCTTCGTCCGGAACGGGCTTATCTTGCCAAGGTCCGACACCGTCCCTCACTCTTCGCCCTCACTCACCTCAGACTTCCGCCACGATGGATTCCGTTCCCGCCTCCCCGCAGAACGCCAGGCCCGATTCCGGGTCCGGCTGGAGAATCGACCTGCTGGTGCTCACCGCGCTTTTCGGATTGCTGATCTTTTTTGTCCTCGGAAGCCATCCGCTGTCCAATCCCGACGAGGGTCGGTACGCGGAGATTCCGCGCGAGATGATCGCGTCGGGCGACTGGGTGCTCCCGCATCTGGACGGGGTCATCTATTTTGAGAAGCCCCCGCTGGTGTACTGGTGCACCGCCGTGGCGTTCAAGGCCTTTGGATACAACGAGTGGGCGGCCCGGAGCGTGCCTGCGCTCTTTGCCCTGGCCGGGATCCTCATGACCTATGCCGCCACCCGCGCGATCTACGGCCGCCGGGCCGGTCTGGCCGCCGCCGTGATCCTCGGCACGTCGCTTCTGTACTACGGCCTCTCGCGCCTGCTCCTGCTGGACATGGTCGTATCGGTGCTGCTGTCGGCGACGCTCTATTTCTTCATTCTCGCGATGCGGGAACCCCCCGGGGGAACGCGGCGCGCCCTGTTCTACGGCATGTACGTGAGCGCCGCCCTCGCCACGCTCGCGAAGGGCCTGATCGGCTTCTTGCTTCCCGGTGCGGTGATGTTCCTGTGGCTGCTGGTGTTCAACCAGTGGCGGCGCCTGCGCCCTCAGTACCTGTTCACCGGCCTGCTGCTGTTTTTCGCGATCGCGCTGCCTTGGCATATTCTCGCGGCGGAGCGTAACTCCCAATGGGCCTGGTTCTACCTGTACCAGGAACACTGGCTCCGGTTCACCACGAAGATGCACGGCCGCTATGGCCCGTGGTGGTATTTCATCCCTGTCGTGCTCGCGGGCTTCTTCCCCTGGATCGGCTACGGGTTTTCCGCGGCGCGCGACTGTCTGCGCGGGGCCTGGGCGCGGCGGCGTGAGGAGGTTGACACCTGGTTCTTCGTCTTCTGGGCCGCCTTCATCTTCCTGTTCTTCAGCGACTCCGACTCAAAGCTGATCCCCTACATTCTGCCCGTATTCCCCGCCATGGCCACCCTTGTGGGCGCGTGGATCGTGCGCGTGCTCGAGCAGGGGCGAGCCGAGCGCCTCAAGGCAGGCACGATCACTTATTTCGCCGGCTCCGCGATCTTCGCCACCGCCGCCGTGGTGATCATCGTCCATCCGCAGGTGATGCGCGAAAGCGAGCCGTTCGTGAACGCCCGTCCCTACCTCATCCTCTGCGCCGCCTCCCTCGTGCTCGGCATGATCGCCTCCCGCTGGGTCTGGCTCCGCCGCGGCCCGCGCGCCGGTCTCATCGCCCAGGCCGTCGCCACGGGCGTGTTCTTCTCCTGCGTCGCACTCACGTATCCGGAATTCCCGATGCGCGAGACGAAGGAACTCGCCGCCATCGTCAACGCCCGGGCCAAGCCGCAGGACCTCATTTACCACTACCACTGCTTTGCCCACGACTTCCTGTTCTACACCGGCCGCCTCGTCGGCACCGTCGATCACCTCGACGAGCTGGAGGTGCCGCACGACCCGAAGGCGCAGGCCAGCGGACGCTTCATCGACTTCGCCACATTCCTGAAGAAATGGGATGGACCCGTGCGCGTGTGGGCCATAGCCCGCAACGGCGATGACCTGCAGCAGCTCTTCTCGAATCCGGCGTTCCATTACCATTTGATCGGGTCAAACGACCGTTACACCCTGTTCAGCAACCGTCCCTGACATGTCCGCTCCCGCCAAACCGCTCCTGCCATTCACCCGACCCACGCTCGACGAGGAAACCATCGCCGGCGTGGCCGAGGTCCTGCGCTCCGGATGGATCACCTCCGGACCCCAGGTGAAGGCCTTCGAGGCTGCACTGTCCGAGTACTTCGGCGGGCGCCCCGTCCGCGTCTTCAACTCCGGCACCTGCACGATGGAGATCGCCCTGCGCATCGCGGGCGTCGGCCCGGGCGACGAGGTCATCACCACTCCGCTCAGCTGGGTGGCCACCAGCAATGTCGCCCTCGAGGTCGGCGCGCGCCCGGTGTTCGTCGATATCGACCCGGTCACACGCACCATCGATCTCGACCGCGTCGAGGCGGCGATCACGCCCGCCACCAAGGCCATCATTCCCGTCGACCTTGCCGGCCTGCCCGTCGACCGCGACCGCCTCTACGCCATCGCCAAACGCCACGGCCTGCGCGTGGTCGAGGACGCGGCCCAATCCATCGGCAGCACTTGGAAGGGCCGTCGAATCGGTTCCTTCGGCGATTTCACCTCCATCAGTTTCCACGCCAACAAGAACATCACCACGACGGAGGGCGGCTGCCTCGTGCTCAACGACGAGCGGGAGGCCCGCCTCGCGGAGCAATATCGTCTGCAGGGCGTTGTCCGCACCGGTTTCGACGGCATGGAAGTCGAGGTGCTCGGCGGCAAGTTCAACATGACCGACGTGGCAGCCCGCATCGGGCTCGGCCAGCTGCCCCGGCTCGAGTCGTTCAACGAGCGCCGCCGCGCGCTCGCACGCCTGTACTTCGAGCGTTTCACAGCCGCCGGAGCCGAGTCCCTCGGCCTGCGCCTTCCGGTCGCCGACTTCGTGCAGAGCAACTGGCACATGTTCCAGGTCATCCTACCCGAGGAGCGCCTGCGCGTCCCGCGCGCCGAGATCATGGCCGGCCTGCATGCCGCAGGCATCCTCACCGGCGTGCATTACCCGGCCATCCACCTGTTCGCCCTCTACCGGCGCCTCGGCTGGAAACCCGGCGATTTCCCCCACGCCGAATACGCTGGCCGCAACATCCTCACGCTCCCGCTCTTCCCGACCATGGCCGACGGCGACGTCGCGCGCGTGGTGGACACGCTCGTGGGTCTTCTCAAGGATCACGCCAAGCCATGAACGCCGCGCCCTCCGTTCAACTCTCCGTCGTCATCCCCGTCTATAACGAGGAACTCAACCTCCCCAGGCTCTTCGAGCAGCTGTACCCCGTCCTCGATTCCCAGGGCCGCAGCTACGAGGTCATCTTCACCAACGACGGCAGCGCGGACCGTTCGCTCGAGCTGCTTCGCGCCCAGTACGCGCTCCGCCCCGAAGTCACCCGCATCATCGATTTCAACTCCAACTACGGGCAGCACATGGCGATCATGGCCGCCTTCGAGCGCGTCCGCGGCGAGGTGATCGTCACCCTCGACGCCGACCTTCAGAATCCTCCCGACCAGATCCCGCTGCTGCTCGCCCGCGTCGACGAGGGCTTCGACTACGTGGGAGGCTTCCGGCTCGAGCGTCGCGACTCGTTCTTTCGCAAGTACGCCTCCCGGTTCGTCAACCTCGTCCGCAGCAAGACGACCAACATTGAGATGACCGACCAGGGCTGCATGCTCCGCGCCTACCGCCGGCCCATCATCGATGCCATCGTCTCGAGCGGCGCCATCAACACCTTCATCCCCGCGCTCGCCTATAGCTTCGCCAGCAACCCCGGCGAGGTCGGCGTCCGCCACGAGGAGCGCCACGCGGGCGTCTCGAATTACTCGTTCTACAAACTCATCCGCCTCAATTTCGACCTCATCACCGGCTTCTCGCTCGCCCCGCTCCAGCTCTTCACGATGTTCGCCATCGCATGCTCGGTCGGCAGCTTCGCGCTGGTGATCGTGCTTGCCGCGCGACGCATTATCATCGGCCCGGAGGAGGGCGGCATCTTCACCCTCTTCGGCATCCTCTTCTTCCTGATCAGCGTGACCATGGTCGGCATCGGACTCATCGGCGAATACATCGGGCGCACCTACCAGGTCGTCCGCGCCCGCCAGCGCTACCACGTCCGCGAGATCATCGAGTCGCAGAAGTCCTGATACGTCGATGCCCAAGCCCCGCATTCTTTTCTTCGGCTACAGCGAGGTCGGCTACGAGTGCCTCGACCTGCTGCTCTCCCGGGGGGACAACGTCGTCGCGCTGATCACGCACACCGACAACCCCAACGAGAAGATCTGGTTCAAGACCCCCGCGGTCGCCGCCCGCGAGCACGGTGTGGCGGTGCACACGCCCGACGGGGTGAACACGCCCGAGTGGATCGCGCGCATCGCCGATCTCCAGCCGGACCTCATCCTGTCCGTCTACTACCGGAACATGATCAGCTCGAGGATCCTCGCGATCCCGCGGCTCGGCGCGTTCAACATGCACGGCTCCCTGCTGCCGCGCTACCGCGGCCGAGCGCCGATCAACTGGGCTGTGCTGCACGGCGAGAGCCGCATCGGCATGACCCTGCATCGCATGGTGAAGTCCGCGGACGCCGGCGCGATCGTCGACCAGGAAGGCGTCGAAATCGGCCCCCGTGACAGCGCCGAACAGGCCTTCCGCAAGGTGCTGCCCTGCGCACGCCGCGTGCTGGCGCGCCAGATCGACGCCCTGCTCGCCGGCACGGCCCGCGAAACGCCCCAGGACGAGTCGCTCGCCACCTATTTCGGCGGCCGCAAGCCCGAGGACGGCCGCATCGACTGGTCCTGGCCCTCCCAACGCATCTTCAATCTCATCCGGGCGGTCACCGATCCGTATCCCGGCGCGTTCTGCGACGTGGGCGGAGCCCGGTTGATGGTCTGGTGGGCGGAACCCGATTCTCCCGCCGCCTTGGGCCGTTCGGGTCGGCCCGGTCGGATCCTTTCGCTCGCCCCCCTCGTCGTCGCATCCGTCGACGGCGCGCTGGAGCTGACGCGCGTGGAGTGGCGCGGCGGACCTCCGCCCGCCCTGGAGGTCGGCGGGTTCTTGGCGTGACCCGCCCGGGATAATCCGCTTGCCTTCGGCTGAGTCCTTCCTCGTTTCAACCTTTCTCCTATGCCACTCCGCGTCCTCATCCTCGGTGCCAACGGCTTCATCGGCAGCGCGCTCACCCACGCCATTCTCAAGCAGACCGACTGGGAGGTCTATGGCATGGACGTCGGCGACCACAAGCTGGCCCACAGCCTCGGCAACCCCCGCTTCAAGTTCGTCGAGGGCGACATCACGATCTCCCGCGAATGGATCGAGTACCACGTCAAGAAGTGCGACGCCGTGCTCCCGCTGGTCGCCATCGCCAACCCCGCCCAGTACGTGAAGGATCCCCTGCGGGTGTTCGAACTCGATTTCGAGGCCAACCTGGACATCGTCCGCAAGTGCGTTAAGTACAAGAAGCGTATCATCTTCCCCTCTACGTCCGAGGTCTATGGCATGTGCCCGGATCCCGAGCTCAATGAGGAGACCAGCTCGATGGTCTACGGGCCGATCGAGAAGCAGCGCTGGATCTACGCCTGCTCGAAGCAGCTCCTCGACCGCGTCATTTACGCCTACGGCGTGCGCGACGGCGTCGACTACACGCTGTTCCGCCCCTTCAACTGGATCGGACCCCAGCTGGACAATGTCTTCGAGCCCAAGGAGGGCAGCTCGCGCCTCTTTACGCAGTTCATTTCCAACATCATTTTCAACAAGCCGATCCAACTCGTCGACGGCGGCAAGCAGAGCCGTTCCTTCACCTTCATCGACGACGGCGTGGACGCGTTGATCCGGATCATCGCCAACAAGGACGGCTGCGCCTCGCGGCAGATCTTCAACCTGGGCAATCCGAAGAACGAGGTTAGCGTCGCCGAGCTCGCCCGCATGATCATCGAGGCTTTCGACGACTTCCCCGAATACCGCGAGCGGGCCCGCGCCGCGAAGGTCGTGAAGGTGCCCTCGGGCAAGTATTTTGGAAAGTACTACCAGGACATCCAGAAGCGCGTGCCCTCGATCGCCCTCGCGCGCAAGCGCCTCGGCTGGAAGCCCAAGGTCGACCTGAAGACCGCGCTGCGGCTCACCCTGGACTTCCATCTGGCCCAGAAGGATTATTCCCTCGAGTAAGCGATGTCCCTGCGGGTCGCGCTGAAGATCGACGTCGACACCGACCGCGGAACGCGGCTCGGCGTGCCGGCCATGGTGGAGGACTGCAGGGCGGTGAAGGCGCCCGCCTGTTTCCTGTTCTCGCTGGGCCCCGACCAGACTGGCCGCGCGATCACGCGCGTCTTCCGCCCCGGCTTCTTCAGCAAGGTCAGCCGCACAAGCGTGGTTGAACTCTACGGGATCAGGACGCTCCTGAACGGCACGCTCCTGCCCGCCCCGCACATCGGCCGGCGCAACGAGGAAGTCCTGCGCGCTGTGCAGCGCGCGGGCTTCGAGGTCGGTATCCATTGTTTCAATCACTACCGCTGGCAGGATTACGTCGTGAAACGTCCGCTTCCGTGGATACGCGGCGAGTTCGACGCGGCACGGGCCGAGTTCGAGCGGATCTTCGGGTGCCCGGCGGCAACCGCGGGAGCGCCCGGCTGGCAATGCAGTGCGCTCAGCCGCCAGGTCTACGACGAGTCTGGGCTTCTCTACTCGAGCGACAGCCGCGGCCAGACCCCGTACTTCCCCTCGGTCGACGGGCGCGTCTTCAAGACGCTGGAAATCCCGAGCACGCTCCCCACGCTCGACGAACTGATCGGCCGACCGGAATACCCCGATGCGCAGTTGGTGGAGCACTACGTGTCGCTTTTGCGGGAGGATCGCCTGAACGTCCTCACCGTGCATGCAGAAATCGAAGGCATGGGACGGCGTGGAATTTTTCAGCGCCTGCTGGCCGCCTTCCGCGACCGCGGAGCCGAATTCGTGCGCCTCGATGAAATGGCCCGCGACCTGCTCCGTGATCCTGGAACAATCAGTGTAAGTCCGCTGCGCCTGCTCCCGATCGACGGTCGATCGGGTCTTGTCGCGACCCAATCCGGAGTATCATGAGTCTTTCTCTGGACATCCTTTAATATACGAAAATGTAATATCTTGGGCGAATTTGCCGATCCTGTGAAAACTGGAATGGCCTCAATTTAAGCCTTGCTTGAGAAAATCCATTGCATCTACTGTACGCTTCTTCAGCCAACCTTGAACTTCCGATCTTTCGACGGGTAGTACTCGAAGATTGTCTTCGGAATTATGAATCAGACTAACACACCTATCACCTCCATGAAGCCTGCCATTCGAGTTCTTATCGCGATCGCCGCGACCGGCGTGTCGCTGAAGGCCGCGCCGTTTCTCGCCGTTGGCGATAGCGCTGAGCTTTTCCTGACCGGTACGACGGGAATCCGCGCTGACGACAACATCCTGCTCGCGAGCAACAAGACGAGCGATGTGATCTACAACGTCGCCCCCGGATTCGACTTCGTCTACGGGCACAACGCGCTGTACTCCGGTCACATTTACTATCAGGAGTCCTGGGACTTCTACAGCGACAACCACAAGCTGAACACCGATCTTTCGTCGGTCGGCCTTGATGGCACCTACAACGACCAGAAGACCAAGGTGCACTACGCCGGCTCCTGGGCCCAGCTGGCCCAGAACACGGTCGACGTCCGTGCCAACAACCTGGTCCGTCGCGACGTGGGCAATGTCCTCCTCAATGGCGAGGTGTCCGTCACCGACAAGTCCAGCATCGCCGCCGGAGTGAATTACAACACGGTCGACTACAAGCGCGCCGGCTTCGACAGCTCCAAGATCACGGAAGTCCCCCTCGACTACTACTATGAGGTGACTCCGAAGACCGACCTCAGCGCCGGTCTCACCTTCCGCGACACCAAGCTCGACACCGGCATCGACTCGAAGGACTACTTCTACAACATCGGCGCCCGCGGTGAATTCACCCCGAAGCTGACCGGCACGGTGGCCGTCGGTTACACGGTTCGCGACCTTTCCGCCGGCCCGAGCCGCAACACCTTCGGTATCGATTCTTCGCTCGCCTACGCACTTGATGAAAAGACCAGCGTTCAGTTCGGCGTGACCAACGACTTCGGCGTCAGCGGCCAGGGCGACACCCAGCGCAACCTGACCGCCACCGTTGGCGTGCAGAGCAAGATCTCCCCGAACCTGAGCGTCGGCACGAACCTGACCTACCGCTCGATCCAGTACTTCGGTACGCTCGGTCGTTCGGACGATTACTTCGAGGGCTCGGTCAACGCGACCTACATCGTCAACGCGATCGTGAGCTTCACCGGCTCCTACACCTATCGCGACTACAGCACCAAGCTGGTTGACTCGAGCTTCACGAACAACGTGTTCGCGATCGCGGCCAACTTCCGCTACTAAGGAGCTGGAACAAGCCCGTCCGTCTTGATTTTTAGGAAACGGAAGGAGATCGTTTTCGGTCTTCTTCCGTTTTTTTTGCCTTCTGTGCTATGAGACTCTTCTTAAGTGCGTGCCTGTTTTTGAGCGTAATTCAACTGACATATGCCGCTGACGGTGGCTCGGACAGTGGAAGCGCCGCAACTTCTTCCGCGGTTGTCTCCGGGAACTACAAGCTCCAACCCTCCGACCTCATTCAGGTGCAGGTCTACCAGGAGGACGACCTCACCCGGCAGGTCCGTGTCTCGCAGGACTTCACGATCACGCTCCCGCTGATCGGAACCGTCGATGTCAGGGGCCTTTCCGTCCAACAAGCGGAGACGCTGATTCAGAATCTCTATGGCAAGGATTACCTGGTGAATCCGAGCGTGACGATCGTCATCAAGGAGTTTGCTCCGCGAACGGTCGACGTCGAAGGCCAGGTTGGAAAGCCCGGTGCGATCGATTTTCCGCAGGAGCAGGGAATGACGCTCGTCGGTGCGATCACGCGCGCGGGCGGGTTCACGCGTCTGGCCGACAAGACCAAGGTCATGCTCACGCGTCGCATGCCCGACGGGCAGCTCAAGACCTACAAGATCGACGCGACCGACATCATCGAGGGAAAGTCGCAGGATCTCTGGCCGCTTCAGATCGACGACTCGATCTACGTGCCCGAGCGCATCCTCTGATGCCGAGCCCCCGCCCCCTTTAGCAGAGATTCGACGCAGTCGACACCAAGTCAT
>JAJXYI010000569.1 GCA_021780625.1 bacterium
ACCCGCCGGGTGAAGCTCTTCTCCTCGCAGAACTGCGTCCATGGGGCTTTCCTCAAGCAAGTTCCGTGTCAGTCACTGTGTCCAAATGCTGTTTTTAGGGTCAATGGCGGCTCCCCAGTTTATGGTGCAGAACAAGCGTTTTCAGCCCCGACGTGGCAGTCTCCCGCCTTCCGCCTACGCCAAGGCTACGGCGTGACGAGTCGCTTTCAGCCTCGACGTGGCAGTCTTCGCCCTTGCGATCTGATTCCGCTTTCCCAAGTCCTTACTCGGTCCGCGCGCTGGCCGGGCTTCGTATCGCCTCCGGCGATGACTATGCCCGGCAGGCTACTGGACTCGAACCAGTGAAACGCTTGCGCAGTGCGACCCATCGCTTTTCTCCTATGAAATGCATTTCAAAAAGTTTCATAAATCATCCTTGAAGGTTGAGATTATTGTTGAGACATTGGCGGACGTCATGGCTTCACTACGGAAATTTCCCGGTAGTCCATTCTGGTTCGCTTGCTTCACCCTTCCCGACGGTCGGCGGACTCAGAAATCCACCAAGCAGAGTGACCGACGCCGAGCCCTTGCGGTAGCCATGGCCTTTGAAAAAGCCGCGAAGCTCGGAGCCGAGAAACGCCTAGGGGAGGCGCAGGCCCGACGCGTACTCAGCGAGATCTACGAGACGGTCAACAATGCTCCGCTTCCATCGAAGACGGCCCGCGTCTTCTTGTACGAATGGTCAGCAAGCCGAAAGGTCGACACAAGCGCCAGGACTGCGGCAGCCTATGCACAAGTCGCGCGCGATTTCACCGCTAGCCTCGGGCCACGGGCCGACATCGACGTTTCGATGCTGACGAAGGCCGACGTGGCGAAATACCGCGACGAGGTTCGGAACCGTACCTCTGTCGCAACCTCGAACAAATCGCTCAAATATCTCAGAGTTGCCCTAGGCGCAGCGTACAAAGACGGCCTCGCCCAGGATAATCCGGCGACGAAGTTGGACGTGCTGACTCGCGTCGCTGAAGGACGGACAGAGCGGCGGGCGTTCACCCTAGAGGAGCTCAAGGTCCTATACCGAGTCGCGACAGGCGAATGGCGCGGCCTCATATTGTTCGGCCTCTATGCCGCAGGCCCACGTCTCAAGGATCTCGCGATGTTGACCTGGGCCAACGTCGACTTGGAGGTTCACGAATTGCGCTTTGTCACAAGGAAAACCGGTCGGCGCATGCGGATCCCGCTGAAAGACGCGCTTGAACGGTATCTCGCCGAGATTCCAGCGGCGGATGATCCAAACGCCCCACTTTTCCCACAGGCACACGCAATCGCCTGCAGGGGTGGTAGTGACTCGACCCTTTCGATACAATTTCATCGTCTGCTTGAAGCCGCAGGGCTGGCGGAGCCGCGGAGCAAGGCCTCAACCGGGCGGGGACGTAGCCTGCGCCGCCAGGTGTCCGAGCTCTCGTTCCATTCACTCCGCCACACCGCAACCAGTTTTCTTAAGAGCGCAGGTGTTGCTCATATCGTCGCTCAAGATCTGGTCGGGCACGATTCTGAAGCAGTCAGCCGGCGGTATTCGCACGTCGATGACGACGCAAAGAGGAGGGCAATTGATGCCTTACCGGACATTTTGGGGTAGCTCATTGAATTTGCTTGCGCAACCGGCCAGCGATTCCTTCACAGACCTTATCGCACCGCATGGAGAAACTCTGGCGGGGCGGTTCACCCGAACACGAACACGAATTCGAACGCGAGACGTAGGTTCCTTTCGCCAGTCGGCGACGAAAGGGGCGTGAGTCCATTGCCGAGCGACAATCCTTTGTTCGTATTCAAATGACCGATTCACCCATTTCCGCGGCGCCCCAAGACGCCATTTCCCGCATTCAATCAGGTGTTCCTGAGTTCGCCCGCCTTCCTCGGCGGGGCGCTTGTCCTTGGACTGGCCTCAGCCGCTCGTCGCTGCTCAATCTGGAGAAGGAGGGCTGTATCCACCTGCGGCGACTTCGCCGACCTGGGCGAATTCGCGGGGTCGTTTTGATCCCGGTAGCCGAAGTAACAAGCTGGCTGCGGGCCAACACGACGACCAAACGCCCCCCCGAAATGCGATCGGCGGAGTGAACCTTTTCACCGGATATGGCCCCGGCTTGGCATGGCCTGCATGGCATGGCATGGCATGGCATGGGTCGGGGCGCTGCGCCGATAAAAAGGCGCACCAATTTCCGAACCTGAATCCGAACCCGAAAAGAAACGACCTCGATTGCATTCATGGGCGGCAGGTGCCCGGTGCGCATCTGCCGCTCTACGACAAAATGCACCGCCACAACCTACAGATTCGGATGAATTACCAAACTCAAAAGTCTGCTCCCAACGCTCCGGTCGCCGGTCTCCCGCCAGCCGAGAGGTTCCTGAAGACTGCTCAGGAAGTCGCCTTTGCTGTCGGGGTGAGCCGGTGGACGGTGCAGGCAGTCAAACGAGCCTCCAAAGGCAAGCCAGACTGCCCATGGACGGGTCGGTTCACCACCGCGAGGCGTTTCCAACGGTGGATATTTGATCACCCGGATTTTGTCGCTTCCAACGTGATGCGCCCGCAACACACGGATGTCCGACACGGTCCCCGCTTGGATCGCCGCCGTGACGACCTCCGAATTTTGTCCAACGAGTAACCCGAAACGAACACGAATCTGAACCTGAAACGAATCTGACTTGAAAGCCCGCCTTCGTCCTGAGGGCGGGTTTTCTGTTTCTTGATCGATCAGGATTCGATTTTTCTGGGCGTTTTTTGACAGCCAGACCGACGCTCGCCTGATCGGTAGGCATGGACGGTAGCACCCTGGTTCAGATCCTTTTCTCATCCGCTGGCGCCGAAGCCGTCACGGGCTCCATGGCGAAAATCCAGGAGGGCTCCGTCGATCTCGGCAAAGAGCTGCTCAGGCTTGCCGGAGCGACGCTCACGATCGACGGCGTTTTCGAGGGATTCAAGGGAGTGCTGGAGTTCGGCTCCCAACTGACGATCATGTCGGCGCGTGTCGGCGAGTCGGTATCGAACCTCGTTGTGCTCGGCCGGGCCTTCGAGAAGGTCGGCATGGGCGGCGAGGAGGTCGGGGCGATGGCCAATCGCCTTCAGCAGGCGATGTCAGGCGTCAATGCGATGGGGGCCAACACCAAGTCGGCCTTCGCAGCCCTCGGGACGTCAATCGACCAACTCCAGGGGAAGACCTTCACCGAACAGCTCGAGAAACTGGGCGAAGGTTTCCGGCGGATCAATGACCCTGCCCAGCGCGCGGCGATCGCGATGGATCTCTTTGGCAGGTCTGGCGGCCAGATGCTGGCGATGCTTCAGCAGCGCGGTCTGCTAGGAGAAGCGGCGGACGATGTGGGGCGCCTGGGCGAGCGGATGCAGCAGGACGCTGGCGCGTTCAACGAGGCCCAGGACAACCTGAAGCTGATCAACGACCGAATGAAGGAGATGTTCGTCGTCGCGACGGAGCAGCTTCTGCCGGTACTTAATTCGGTCGCCGACATCATTCGAGGGATGAACCTCGCTCCGATCGGTGCGGCAATGCCAGGCATCGCGCTCGGATTCGGCTCGATCATGGCTAATTCTGTCGCTTCACGGCTGAACACTTCGGTGATGGCCTGGGCTGAGAGTCAGTCGGCCGGCGCCACGTTCGCCGGCAGCATCATTCAGCCGATCACCGGCGGACTCAGCTCATTCTTTGGCGCTGCATTGCCGGCGCTGCTCGCTGTCGCGGTCGGCGGCGCGCTCGAGAACGCAATCGCTCAGGCGATGGTGGAGGGTATTGATACGGCGGATCAGATCCGAGGCGCTCACTCCAAAGAAACGCACGAAGCGGTCGCCGGCCTGTATCAGGCGAAAAACCAGACCGAATTCGACGCCGCGCGGAAGAGTGCCGAGGAAGCCCTGGCGAAGGCGAAGGAGGAGCTGGGGGGACTTCAGGCGTTCGTCGACAAGTACGCGAAGGTGACGGGCCGGGACAAGGATCCCAACAAGGATTTTGTCACTAAACTGGCGTTCAGTAGCGACCAAGAGGCCCGCTTCACTGCCCTAAAGAAGGAGATCGCTGACATCCAGCACGCGCTCGACCAGAAGCCGAAATATCAGCTCTTCAGCATGAATCAGCTGAAGGCGGCGACAGAGCAGTGGCGAAACGCAACCGTCGACATCACGAAGCTTCGTGAGGAGCACGAGAAGTTCGTCTTCGAGCAGGAATCGGCGAAGCAGCAGCTCCAGGGGCTGACGGTGAAGCGCACGCAGATGGTCGAGGAGCACGCGCTCCAGCCGAAGCTTCTCGACGACGACGCGGAGCATAAGCGTGAAGCCCAGTACCAGGTCGACCTCGACAACCTGGAGAAGCAGATCCTCGAGACGAAGAGGAAGGTCGCCGAGGAAGACCAAAAGGCGGTCGAAGCCCAGAAGAAGTTGGCGGAGCAGGCCGCCCGTCGACTGGGCATCGAGGATCAGATCAAATCGGCGGCGGCGCACGCGAATGGCAATCAGCAGCTCGAAGAGTCGATCAAGGAGCAGGTCGAGCGCTCACGTGTGATGAAGGAGGCCCTCGACGCCGGCATGAGCGAGAACCTGGCGAAGTCGGCAGCCGATTCGATGGTCGCGGCGCTGCGCCGGGAGTTCACGAACGGTCAGACGGAGAAGGCGCTTCAGGACGCATCGTCGGCTCTGCGGGATCAGCTTTCGGCCAAGCAGACGGATCTTTCCGAGACCGAGGCCGACACGTCGAAGACTTCGACGGAGAAGTGGCTGGCAAAGCGTAGGATCCTCACTGAGGAGATCGCGCTCGAGAGCGAGTTCATCAAGCGCCTGGAACAGGAACAGGCGCTGGCGCAGAAGAGCGGCAACGATCAGCTCTACCACACGATTGGTCAGCGGATCGACAGCGCCAGCCAGCAGCGGTCGGGCACGCAGAAGGAGCTCCTGCAGACCGGCCCCGATCCGTCGTCGTTCGTCGCGCAGTGGACGAAGGGACTGACGCAGCTTCGGCAGGAGTGGACGGTGACCGGCGCCAGCATGGCTGAGTCGATGACGACCTTCATGGGTTCGATGGAGGGCGGCCTTCAGCACGGCCTGTTCGACGCCATGGAAGGCAAGGTCCGAAACCTTGGCCAGTTCTTCGGCACCGTCTGGCGTTCGGTCGGCGAGAGCGCGGCGCAGATGATGTCGCAGATGGGGGCGAAGTGGCTGATGGAGCACACGGTCATGGCAGCCGCATCGAAGCTCTTCCATGCCGGCGAGACGGCGACGCAGGCGGCGGCGACAGGCACGCAGGTGGCGATCCACGCCGGAGGAGAAGTCGCGAAGACCGGCGCAACGGCCGCAGGCACGGCAACCAGGAGCGGATTCAGCCTGGCGGAAACGATTTTCCACAACGCCCAAGTGGCGATCAGGACGGCGGCTCACATCGCGGGCGAGATTGGGAAAACAATGGTGTCGATGGCGCAAGGCGCCATCCGCATCGCCGTGATCATCGCCGAGTCGATGGCGTCAGTCATCCAGGCGGCGGTCGGTGCACTGTCGGCCATGGCATCGATCCCCTACGTCGGCCCGTTCCTGGCCGTCGGTGCGATGGCGGCGATCCTCGCGGCCGGCGGCGCACTGGTGAAAGGCGTCAGCAAGGGGTTCGCCGATGGTGGATACACAGGCGATGGCGGGAGATACGAGTCGGCCGGAACGGTTCACAAGGGTGAGTTCGTGTTTGCCGCTCCGGCGGTCCAGCGCATCGGACGTGCGACGCTCGAGGCGCAGCACACGGCGGCAATGAGCGGCTCGTCCACGACAGGCTCGGCTGCGGCCGTCGGACCAGCCGCCGGCCGGGGCGGCAAGGACTCGCCGGATGTGCATCTGGCGTTCTTCAACACTCAGCAGTCGGTCGAGCAGTATCTGCGGTCCCGGCAGGGTCGGCGCGTTATGGTCGACTTCATGAATCAGAACAAGAGCGAGGTTTGAGCCCTTCGAGGAACGAAGGGTGATACGTCCCGATGCTGCCTGATTCGGGCTGAGTCGTTTTTTTCACGCAGAATTTGACGAGGTGCCCGCGCATCCGCGGACAGGATGCCATGGACACTTCTACGCCCTTGTCATTCCCGGCGGCTATTCGTCTGCCGGCGCACGGTCGCCGCGACCCGTACTTCGGCCTGTCGCGGAGCTCGTGGTATCGCTTACACGCGCGCGGGTTGATCTCATTCCGGCGCACCAGCCCAACCGGATCTCAGCGGGGAGGATGTACGCTGATCCCCTTCGCTGATGCACGCCGAGCACTGCTCGGAGACGCCCCATAAAAACGAAGCGCCCGCCGGGTGGTAGCAACCTCGGCGGGCTAGGAACTGAGAAGATGTTGGGGAATCACACGATCACCGGCCGCGGCGTCGAGTTTTTTCGACGAGATTCGGCGCGTCCGCCCGCCGTGCTCTTGTCTGAGTTTCAGGGAGCTAAGTCGGAAATTGCCGATACCTCCAACTTCGTCTCCTACGAACGGCACTACGGCCGCCAGCGTCTCGCCTTTGCGACGGTGACCTGGTCCGGCCCGGTCACTCTCGAGCGCGTCAAGCAATTGCTCGGCGCTCGACCAGCGCGGGGAATCTTGCGCAGCGCTGCCGTCGACTATCTCGCTGCCATCCATTGCGGTACCGCTGGCGGCAAGTGGCACCTGCACATACTGGCGCTTCTTCGCGACGACTTCAGCGATCGGCACCAAGCGTGGCTTGCCGATTTCCGGACAGTGCTTGGCGCCGGCTGGCGCTGTTCGATCGAACCGGTCCGGGAGTCTGCCAGGTCAGCAGTTGCCTATCTGCATCGCGGCGTCGACTCGTCCCGGTCTGCGACAGCCAACGGCGCCCGCCTGCTCATCCGGCCGTCGGGGAACGAGGCGCAGGCCGGCCGCGTGGCCTCGTCGCGGTTCTCCTGGGTTTGCCGGAATGGCGCCAGCGCTAGGCATCGACGGTTTTTGACCGCGTGCGAGCGCAGCGGGATCTTCACGCAATTCGATATCGAGCGGCTGCTCGGGAGGCGGTGGCGGGCAGTCGTGCGCGACCTTTGGTCTCGGGCGCCGAGCGACGACGCGGCCCGCCGACGACTGTCCGAACGGCTGGCGGATGCGCGGGCGTGGTGGGCGGCCGTCGAAGCGCCAGTCTCGCGCCCGCCGCAAGCCGCCAAGCAGCCCGCCCGAGCATCCACAGACGAAATCTTCGTCTGGCTGGCCGGAATGCTACGGCTGCCTAATCGAAGGCCGTCAGACGCGGCGCTGCGCCGGCTTGCCGGCAAGTTGCCACGCCAACGCATCCTGCGCCCGACCGCACATCGTGCCCGCGCCGGACCAGCGCCACCCGGCAGGCAACTGCACACCGTCTTTCCCAGAATATCCAATATCAACACATTCAGCAATGAACTACAGATCCAAGAAACTGAACATAAGAGACTTGAACATCGCGACCGACACCGTCGTCCCGATCATCCGCGCTGGCCATCCGACCTACCGATCGCTGGGCGAGCTCGAGGTGGGCGACTTGGTATTTCGCCCCGACGAGACGCCGACGGAGGTCGTCGCGCTCGGACCTGTCGGGAGCGTCGGCTTGCGCTTGCACTTCACCGACGGCGTCTCGCTCGACACGTCCGAGGAAACGCTCCTGCCCGTCCGCGACCGGGCGCGCTCCGAAGACATTACGATCGCGGCGGGACCGCTGTCCTGGCGACGCACGATTCCCGGCTGGCGCATTAGGTATGTTACGCGCAGGCGGTTCGTCCATCAAGGCCAGCGTAGGTTCGCGCGAGCCGCTGGGATCGTGGGGTTCCAAGACATCGAGGACCGTCCAGGACGAGGGGTCGTCGTTGCTGGCGGTGGCCTGTTCGTCGTCACCGACGCGTGGATTCCAGTCTTCGCAGCGGAAATCTGAAGCCATTCCTTGACCAGGCGCCCAACGAAAAATCCATCAAATCCAGGCGGGTGGGGATGAACTTCACCCGCCTTTCGAAGGATACCGATGAAAGACGACCAACTGGCAAACACGCCCGAATCACCTGTGCCCACGCGAGGCGGTGGGCGGAAACGCTCACTCTCCCAGCGCCAGGGGGATCTCGAGTTCATCGCCGAGAAGATTCTCCGCGGTTGGACGCATCAGAAGATTTCGGAGGAACTGGCCAAGGTCAGGCCGTACCGGATCAGTCGATCGATGGTCTCGCTCGATGTCGGCGAACTCCGGCGGGCTTGGCGTGCGGATGCCGCCGACTCATTCTCGGATCGGCAGTCTGTCGCGCTGAAGAAGCTCGCCCTGGTGGAAACTGAAGCCTGGGAGGCGTGGGATCGCTCGAAGGAGGACGGCAGTCCTGGCAACGTCGCTTTTCTGCGTGAGGTGCTGACTGCGATCGAACGTTGCTCGAAGATGCTCGGCCTCGATGCGCCGGTCCGCGCGGAGTTGTCAGGCCCAGATGGCAAGCCGCTGGAAATCGAGATCTCCGCCCCGCCTCCCGAACTGAATGACGAGCGGGTTCACGAACTCCTGACGCGGCACGCCATCCGGCTGGGAATCATCCCCGCCGCAAATACCAGTGAAGAAGCGCCGGGAGGAGCAGATGATGACGCAAGCGCAATCGCCGACGCTTCTGCCGGATGAGGAGTACGAGCGGCTACTCTGTGCGTGCTGCAAGAATTCGCTGCTGACCTTCACCGAGGCGTTTGTTCGCAGCTACCGGGCGGCGCGCGTGCATGAGTTTCTTGCCGGCAAGCTCGAGGACTGCTTCGCCCGCAAGGTCCGACGACTGTGCATCTCGATGCCGCCGCGGAGTGGCAAATCTCAGCTTTGCTCGGTCGGCTTTCCAGCCTGGGCGCTCACGAAGTCCCCAGGCCTGCATGTCATTCAAGCGTCCTACGCGGCATCGCTGTCGGAAGGATTCAGCTTGGGGATCCGCCGGATCCTGCAGAGCGACTCCTACCGCAGGCTCTTCCCTCCGATACTCTCGCCGGAGATCAATCGGCAGCGAGCGTGGGCGACCTTGGGCGGCGGATCCTTCTTCGCGACTGGCACCGGCGGCGGCCTGGTCGGACGCGGCGCCGACATCCTGATCTGTGACGACCTCACGCGGGATCGCGCTGAAGCGAACAGTCAAACGCACCGCGACGACGTTTGGTCCTGGTTCACATCGGCGGCGCTCACTCGCTTGAGCCCAAACGGAGTCGCGATCGTCATTTCGGCGCGCTGGCACGAGGACGACCTGATCGGGCGTCTCACGTCGCCAGAGCGGAGGAAGGAATTCGAAGCTGCAGGTCTCCAGGATGAGTTGTTCGAGGTGGTGAACCTCGAGGCCCTTTGCGAGCACCCCGAAACCGATCCACTCGGCCGCCAATACGGCGAGGCCCTTTGGCCGGAACGTTGGCCGGTTTCACAGTTGGAAGCCCGCAAGCTTCAGATCGGCGCGACCGAGTTCGCTGCGCAGTACCAAGGCCGGCCGTCTCCAGCCGGTGGTGACATCTTTCGCACGGGCAAGATCCGAATCATCGACGCCGACGATGTGCCGGAGGACCTGCGCACGATGCGTGGATGGGACCTCGCACTCTCGACGAAGACGCAGGGCGACTACTCCTGCGGCGCCCGCGGTGGCCTGGATAAAGAGGGCAATTTCTGGCTCGTGCACATGGACCGCGGGAAACGTGCCTGGCCGGATCAGAAGCGGCGGATCATCGATTTTGCCAACGCTGAGGCGTCAGATGGAAGGATCGCAGTCGAGGCCGTGGCGGGCTTCAAGGTCGCGGTGGCGGAGCTCGAGACGGCACTACGCGGGCGCATGTCAGTACGATCTATCTCGGTCACTTCTGACAAGATGACGCGTGCTCTGCCATGGAGCGCGAAGGTCGACGGCGGCATGTTCTACATCGTGCGCGGCCCGTGGAACGCCGACTTCCTCGCAGAGCTTGGGTCATTCCCGAACGGCACACATGACGACCAAGTCGACGCTGTGTCCGTTCTCTGGGATGCGGTGCACAGGCAGAAGAAGCTCCTCATCGCGTGACTGGTACATAATCGCTTTCCACGAGTCTCTGACCAATCGGCATTGACGCTTCATCTTCACTTGGTTGGGCTTCCGATCACCAGCCGACCGCGAAATACACCAGAGCAACCGCACGTTCTTCATGCTTGGTCCCCTCCAGCCTGCACAAAATGAAACTCCAGCTCGCAATTCCTGCCTTGGTCATCTCCGCACTCGGATTCTCCGGATGCATGTCGATCGTGAAGGTCGCGCCCTACCCATCGCCCACCGCTTGGGATAATCCTGCCGTCAAAAAGCTTGGCCCCGTAAGCGCCGACTCCGGCACCTGGCCTCTCTCGCTGCATTCAGTTCCAGACTACACGATTCAATCGAACTTGAGGACAAACGCGTCGAACAAATACAAGGTACCGGTAGACCAAGTCGTCCTGAGCGAGGCAACCGTGCAGGTAGGCGCTGAGATGGACGGCACGATTCGGGACTGGAAAGCCACGGCCGAGGCCGGGCAACTGGCAAATGGTGGAACTGAGCAAACGCCAGCCCAGCAGCTGACCGAGCTGAAGAAGCTGCTCGACGCCGGCCTGATCTCGAAGGCCGACTACGAAGCCAAGAAGGCAACAATTTTGCAGAAGATGTGACGCCCATCCAGCTATGAACCTGATCAAGTGCCCGGCTTGCCAGAAGGACATTTCGCCCAACGCCGTCGCCTGTCCTCATTGCGGCGAGCCGGTCAAGACCACCGTCGAGAAGGCTGCCGGAGGCGCCATCAACATGAGCGATCCGGTACACGTCGTCGGAATCGCCCTAGTGGTGATTATGGTGATCGGCATTGCGCTGTACGTCATCGTCGGCCTGGCCGGCTGATCGCCATGAGCTCAGAACCGAAGAGGCTACTTCGACTCTCCACCAGTTCGGGCTAATCGTTGGAAGTCCTGATCGACTACAGCGAGGAGGACGGCTGCTACCTCGCCCGCGTGCCGGCGCTCAAATTCTGCATATCCCTCGGCGCGACCTACGAGGAAGGGGCACGCCGTAACGTGTGGTGAAGGCTGAAATCGCGAGTTTCTCGAATGACTTAACGCGTTGCCTGATCGTTTCCTGCGACGGAATGAAGTTCACGCCGGAGAAGAAGCAAAAAGCTGCATTTGGTTCAAGTGTTTGGGAGTTTAGCGCCCGCTACGCGTGCAACAACCGTGGCAACGCTGGGCATTCATGGATCGGGCAGAACGTCCTTGAACTTGTTGAGAGTGAAGGTTGAGAGCTGACTTCAAATCTTACGCAAGTCATTACCCCTCAACCCTGGTGGACGCTACTGGACTCGAACCAGTGACCCCTAGTGTGTGATACTAATGCTCTAACCAACTGAGCTAAGCGTCCATTCAGGAGGGCGACACGTTTGAACGACCCGCCCGCACGAATCAACACCGTTTTTGGACGGATTCCGCCGCCCGCCAGCCAACCGGGCTATTTCCTCGTGCACACGGGCTTCCGTCGATTCGGGTAAAGCGCGCGGCACAGCTCGCACACCGTCCCATCGCAACCGCGCGCCGTGCAGTGCTCCCGTCCGTAGTGAATGATCCTGAGGTGAAGCTGGTTCCAAGTCCCCTCCGGAAATAGGGTCTTCAAGTCCGCCTCCGTCTGCTCCACGCTCCGCCCATCCGTCAGCCCCCAGCGCTGCGCGAGGCGGTGGATGTGGGTGTCGACCGGAAACGCCGGCACCCCGAAGGCCTGCGACATCACCACCGACGCCGTCTTGTGCCCCACCCCCGGCAGGGCCTCCAGCGCCTCAAAACTCGCCGGCACCTTGCCGCCGTGCTTCTCGACGAGTATCCGCGAAAGCTCCGCGATCGCGGTCGCCTTGCGCGGCGCAAGCCCGCAGGGACGCACGATGCGGTCGATGTCCGAGACGGACACCTTCGCCATCGCCTCGGGCGTGCGCGCCAGCGCGAACAGCGCCGGGGTGACCCGGTTCACCCGGACGTCCGTGCACTGCGCCGACAGCACCACGGCAACGAGCAACGTGTACGCGTCGACGTGGTCCAGTGGTATCGGAGTTTCCGGATACAGTTCGGCCAGGCGCGCGGCGACAAGCGCCGCGCGGGCTGCGCGTCCGGAGAGAAGGGGCCTGCTCATGCCCCGCACAGTGCCGCAGCCACGGCGGGATGCAAACGCGGCCCGCTCACAGCGCCCTCCACCAACGCCCCGCCAGGTAGAGCAGCATCCCCACCCGGATCGCCCCCTCGAAGGTCAGCACCACCAGGACCCATTTGAGCGCCAGCCTCCTGCGCAGGATCGAGCCGACAAGGCTGACCGCCAGCATGCACAGCGCCGCCGCCACCGCGCGTCGTTCGAAAAGCAGCAGCAGCATCCACAACCGCTCGACGAGTATCCCCAGGCTCCACACCGCCGCGCGACCCGACCCCATCGGCAGCAGCCGTGGATCGGTCCCCGCCGCGATCTGCGCCACACCCAGGTAACGCTCCGCCACGACGAGTTGCCATACCTCGAAGACGATCCAAATCAGCGAGACAGCCAGGAGCGTTTCCATCGTGCGCGTCGCTCTCCTCCTCCCACAAAGGCCCGCCAACCGCCATCCCAAACCCCGCCGGCCCGCGGCCGTTCAAAGCCCGAGCAGCCGGTCTATCGCGCGACGGTCGCGCTTGGTCGGACGTCCGCTCCCTTTTTCCCTCTCCAGCAAATGCTGCACGGGCTGCGAGCGCGCCTTTTCAAACTCGGAGGGCAGCGTCCGATCCTCGCAATAACCGGGCACCTGCTTCGCCGAAACACGCCCGGGCGGGCACCCGACGACCACCACACTGCGCTGGACCAAACCCAACTTCACCCCGACCCGATCACCCGGACGAAGGTCGCGGGAAGCCTTCGCGGCGAGATCGTTGACGGTGACGCTTCCGGCGCGGCAGCTCGAAGCGGCCTGCGCACGGGTCTTAAAAAGGCGCACCGCCCATAGCCACTTGTCGAGCCGGGCGGTGCTGATTTCCGATGAGGTGGACACGCGGCGTTTGAAACGCCTCGGATCCTAGCTCTTCGACGGCGATACGTTCAAGTTCGAGTCGAGCCAGTCACCGAGAATGTCTTTTTCGATGTAGAGCTCGTCGGACCGATTGATGACCAGACGGCTCATGAAGTTCAGATCCGTCAGGTTCTCCTTGCCGGAACTGATGACGGCCCCGGTCTTGGAGTTCGTGATCTTGTAGGTGAAGTTGAATCGAGGCGGATAGATGTCCTTGACCACACGGATATTGTCCGCGGGGGGGGTGCGCCAAGGTTCGAATTCGCCGGCGAGATCGATGTCGGTGAACGTGATCTCAAACGAATCTCCCGGAGGCAGGTCGTGCAGCGCACGACGGTCGATGAAGGACTTGAACTCGGCCAATATCGCATCGCGACCCTGGTCTGTGGCCATTACCGAGTCCTTCACGTCCCTGAAATTCTCAGGGTGGCTGAAGACCACTTGGACGCGCGGCTCGGAAGAACTTGTTTGAACGCTTTTTGCAGAGTCCGCAGCAAATGCCGGGGAGACGGAGAGAAGTCCCGTCAGCGCGGCAAACGCAAGGGCTAGGTGTGTCGGTTTCATGGCGGCAGCGACAAGGAATTGCATCTATTGTTCCGGGAGGGACCGGAGGGGAAGTCGGGGGGGTGACAGAGCCTCGGACGAGGGTGATCGGACGCTCGCCAAGGTGGGCGGCAACCGTATGGTTACCCAACGAATATTCGGATTTTCCGCAAGCTTCATGAGTCTCTCCCACCACGTTCCAAGTCCCGAAGAACCTCTTTTCAACTGGTTGACCCAACGCGCCGGCGGGTTGCTGGTCCACCCGACCGCTCTGGACGGCGATCAGGGCATCGGAACCTTCGAACCCGGACCCATCAGCCGATTGCTCGAATTCATGTCCGCCAGCGGCCTCAACCACTGGCAGGTCTGCCCCCTCGGACCGACCGGCTACGGCGATTCGCCGTACCAATGTTTTTCGGCCTTCGCGGGCAATCCCTATCTCATCGACCTGAAAGCCCTTGTGCAGGCGGACCTGCTCGAGGCCGCCGATATCGAGCCGCTCGCCAGGCTGAATCGGGATCGCGTCGACTATGGCCGTATCTGGGAACTTAAATGGCCGCTCCTGTTCAAGGCGCACCGCCGGTTCCGGGAGCTGGGCAGCCCGGTTCTTCGCTACGGAAATTTCGAGTCCTTCCAGATCAAGCATGCCTCCTGGCTTGAAGCGTACACCTGTTTCCGTGCGTTCAAGGATCACTTCAACGGTGCTCCCTGGTGGGAGTGGCCCGCGGAGCAGCGGCGCGCCGGCAGCGCCCTGCAGTCCCGGCTTCGCGGCGACCTGGAGACTGCGATCGAGGCGCACGCCTTTTTCCAATATCTGTTTTTCGGCCAGTGGGCCCAGGTGCGCGCGTCGGCCGCCGCACTCGACATCAAAGTCATCGGCGACCTGCCCATCTTCGTGGCGCTCGACAGCGCCGACAGCTGGTCCCAGCCGCGGCTCTTCGAACTCGACGAGGCCACCGGCCTGCCCACGGCCGTGGCGGGTGTCCCTCCCGACTATTTTTCCGCGGACGGCCAGCTCTGGGGAAATCCGCTTTACCGCTGGGAAACCCACCTGGCCGACGGCTTTGCGTGGTGGCATTCGCGGCTGCACGCGATGTTTGACCAGTGCGACATCGTGCGCATCGACCACTTCCGGGCCTTCGACGAATACTGGCGCATCCCGTCGGGGGCCAGGACGGCGAAGACCGGCGCCTGGATGGCCGGGCCGGGGCTCGATTTTTTCCGCTCGCTCAAGAGCGCCTTCCCGCAGGCCAGGATCATCGCCGAGGACCTGGGCAACATCGGCCCCTCCGTGCGCGACCTGCGCGACCGCGCGGGCCTGCCCGGCATGGCGATCCTCCAGTTCGCCTTCGGAGGCGACGCCGGAAATCTGTATCTGCCCCACAACCACACCGCCAACTGTGTCGTGTACCCAGGAACCCATGACAACGACACGGCCGTGGGCTGGTACGCCGGCGCGGACGAGAAGACCCGCGACCACGTGCGCCGCTACCTGCGCGTGCCCGGCCATGAGATAGGCTGGGACCTCATCCGCGCCGCCTGCTCCTCGGTGTGCCGCCTCGCGGTATTCCCGCTCCAGGACATTCTCTCGCTCGGGCGGGAGGCCCGTTTCAACAGTCCGGGCATGGCCGAAGGCAACTGGCAATGGCGCTACAGGGCCGACGCGCTCGAACACGTGAGCGGCGGCACGGCCCGCTACCTGCGGGAACTCGGCGAACTGTACGGACGCACGCCTCCCCTGGCGGCGGCCAACCTCTGATCCGGCCCGCACGCCGCCTGCGCCATGGGAAAAACGCGAAGGATTCTCCGGCGCACCCTGGCGACAATCGCCGCCGCGGTGGCGATCGCGGCTCTGGCCGCAGGGTTGTGGGTGCACCAGCGGCTCAGCGCCTGCCTTCCCAGACTCGAGGGATCTGCGGCGCTTGAGGGCCTGTCGTCCACCGTCCACATCGACCGCGATGCCAGGGGAGTGCCCACCGTGCACGCGGCCAACCGGCTCGATGCCGCACGCGCGCTGGGCTGGCTTCACGGCCAGGACCGCTTCTTCCAGATGGACCTGATGCGCAGGCGGGCCGCAGGCGAGCTGGCGGAGCTGATCGGCCCGAAAGCCCTGCCGTTCGACACCGCCACGCGGCCCTTTGAGTTCCGCCGATATGCCGAACAAGCCTACCGTGCGCTCCCTCCCGGACAGCGGGCTCTCCTCGAAGCCTACGTCTCAGGCGTGAACCAAGGCCTGCGCGCACTCAACGCTCCGCCCTGGGAGTACGCCGTGCTCCGCGAAGCCCCGAAACCATGGACCGGGCCCGACAGTCTGCTCACCGGCTATTCGATGATTCTCGTCCTGGACGATGCGGGCCGCTACGAGGCCTCGCTCGCGCTCCTGCGCGATCTGCGCGGCAGGGCCGTCACCAATTTCTTCGCTCCGCTGATCGGCCCCGACGACAACGCCTTTGATGGCACCCGAGCCGCGCTGCCTCCCGTGCCGGGACCGGGGTCCATCGACCTGCGCCTCCGTGCAGCCGGGCAGGCCAGCCTCCGCACCACGGGTCGCCACGCCGCGCCCCTGGCGGTGGGCTCCAACGCCTTCGCACTATCGGGAGCACACACCGACCACGGGGCGGGCATCCTCGCGAACGACATGCACCTGTCGCTCGCCGTCCCCTGCACCTGGTATCAGGCCGCGATCGACTATCGCGCCTCCAACGGCCACCGGATCCACCTCGCGGGCCTCACGCTGCCCGGTTCTCCCTCCCTTGTCGCCGGAAGCAACGGTCGCGTCGCCTGGGGGCTCACCAACAGCTTCGCCGACACCTGCGACCTGATCCCGGTGGATTTCCTTCGGGGAAGCCAAACGCATTACCGCACCGGCACCGGGGAAGCCACGCTGGTGATGCACCGACACACAATCCAGGTGCGGGGCGCCCCGCAGGTCGTGATCGACACGCCCTGGACGATCTGGGGCCCTCTGCACGGACGCGACGCGCAAGGCCGGCCCTACGCACTCGCCTGGACCGCCGAGAACCGCCGGGCCATCGACCTTGGATTCGACGACCTGGCAAATGTGGCAACGGTCGCCGAGGCCCTGGCCGTCGCGCAGCGCAGCGGCGTGCCCACGCTCAACTTCGTCGCGGCCGACCGCGACGGTTCGGTTGGATGGACCATTGCCGGGCCCCTTCCCCGCCGTGTGGGATACGAAGGACGATTCCCAAAGGCCCGCTCCGGTGGAGGCGTCGGCTGGAATGGCTGGCTCTCGCCGGCCGAACACCCCTCGGTCCTGAACCCGCCCTCGGGCTGCTTCAGCTCGGCCAACGAACGCCTGTTCGGCGGAACCACGCTGGAGGTTCTGGGCGACGGTGGCTACGAGACGGCCTATCGCGGCGCTCAGCTTCGCAACGACCTCGCAACCCTCGCAACGCGCACCGAGCCCAAGGCGACCCCGGCGGACCTGCTGGCCATCCAGCTCGACGACCGCGCGCTCCATCTCGAACGCTGGCGACAGCTGCTGCTGCACAGCCTTCCGGCGGATGCCACGATCGGCAACCCGGAGCGGACCCGGCTGCGGGATCTTGTGACGCAGTGGCGGGGGCGCGCCGTCGCCTCGTCCGTGGCCTACACCCTTGTGCGCGACTTCAGGGACCACGTCGTGGCCCGGGTGCTCGGGCCCGTTTTCGAGCCCTGTGTCGCGACGGACCCCCACTTCGAGTGGTGGAAATTCCACTACGAACCCGCGGTGTGGCGCCTGCTCGAGCGACGCCCCCTCAACCTCCTCGCCCCATCATACAGAAATTGGGACGATCTGCTGCTGGCGGCCGTCGACGACGTCATCCGCGAGGACCGCCCGCTGGGCCGGGCGGCGTGGGGCCGGCGCAACCGCGCGCACATCGTCCACCCCTTTGCCGCCCTGCTGCCCGGTTTTCTGGCGAGAGCAATCTCGATGCCCGAGGTGGCGCTGGATGGAGACCGGGACATGCCCCGCGTCACCGCTCCGTCTTTCGGGGCGAGCGAACGCCTGGTCGTAGAACCCGGCCGCGAGGAGGAGGGCATCCTGGAGATGCCCGGCGGCGACAGCTCGAATCCGCTCTCGCCGTTTTTCCGCTCCGGTTTCAACGCCTGGGTTGAGGGCAGCCCCTCGCCCCTGCTGCCCGGACCCGCCCGGTACCGCCTCGAGCTCGCGCCGGCGCGGTCCCTTCCTCAACTATCCCACCCCTAAGCTTACCATGCCCCTGCATCTGCTTCAGCATCCCCTTGCCTCGCATCTGGTGACCCACCTGCGCGACAAGACGACCAAACCCGCGCAGTTCCGCACCCTCGCCTTTCGCCTGAGCCAGCTGCTCGCCATCGAGGCAACCCGGGACCTGGCGACCGCCGTCCGGCACATCGAGACCCCGCTGGAGCCGACCGACGGGCTCGTGCTGGCGCACTCGATCGTCGTCGTGCCCATCCTCCGGGCCGGCTTGGGGATGGTCGAACCGTTCCTCGAGCTGTTTCCGGATGTGAGTGTGGGCTACATCGGCCTCGAACGGGATCATCAGACGGCGCGGGCCCATAGCTACTACTGCAAGCTGCCCCCGCTCGAAGCACGGAGGGTCTTCGTCGTCGACCCCATGCTGGCGACCGGCGGTTCGGCCGTGCAGGCCCTGTCGGCCGTGAAAGCCAACGGAGCCGTCGATCCGCGCCTGATCTGCATCGTCGCGGCCCCCGAAGGAGTCGCTGAGGTGGAGCGGGTGCACCCCAACGCCACCATCCATGCAGCCGCCCTGGACCGCTGCCTCGATTCCCGAAAATACATTCTGCCGGGCCTGGGGGACTTTGGGGACCGCCTCTACGGAACCTAGGAATAATGCGCGGAGAGTTGCCTGCCGGCCGAAGCCCGCTTCGTTTGGCGTGAAACTATTCGAATCGTCCATCCTTACCCGATCAATCAGCTTGCATCATAAGGGCCGCGCGCGTCCGATACGACCACCTCATGGCAGCAACCAGTGCCTTTTCCCGCGAAAAACTCTTTGAGATCGCCCGCACCCTGCCGGCGGCCCCACGGGTTTTGGCCAGCCTTAGCGAGCTGCTTCAGGACCTCAATGTGGGCCTCGACGAGGTCGCCAACCTGATCAAGCGCGACGCCTCCCTCTCCACCCGCATCATCCGGATCAGCAACAGCGTGGTGTATGGCGGCAGCGGCGGGGTGCGCATTGGCGCGATCGACGAAGCCGTCAACCGCGTGGGCTTCAGCGAGGTGTACCGCCTAGTGGGCCTGGTCGCCAGCGACCGCCTGTCCGAACGCAATCTCCAGTTCTACGGGGTCGGCCCCCAAACCATGCGCGAACACATGCTGTTCAGCGCGCTGGCCGCCGAAATGCTCGCGGAGGAATGCGGCCTCGATCCGAGGCACGCCTACACCGCGGGGCTCCTGCGCACCATCGGGATGCTCGTGCTCGACCGCGTCGCCGAGCGGCTCACCGGGTGCGAGGTCTACGATCACGCCCGCTTTGGCACCTATCTCGCCTGGGAAGGCGTCATGTTCGGCGTGGCCAACACCGAGGTCGCAGGCATGGTCCTCACCGACTGGCGGTTTCCCCCAGAGATCATCTCCGCGATCCGCGATCATTACCTCTCCTCCCAGTCCGACTATCAAAATCGTTTTGCCTGCCTGCTCAACGTCTCCGGCCGCATGGTCGGGGATGCGGGCCACGCGCTACCCGGAGATCGGAAATTCTGGGAATTCAACGCCCGCAAGGACGAGGTGCTCGGCGTGACCGAGGAGCACATCCAGCGGGCCACCGACCGCGCTCACGAGCTGTTCGAGCGCTTGCGGACCTCGCTCGCCTAGAGCGCCCGCGCCCTAGAGGAGCACGAGGTCGTTGCGATGCACGACCTCCAGGCGCTTGCGCTGCGGATAAAGGGCCTGCATGGCCTCGTTCTTGAGGCCGGAGAGCGCCGCGAACTCATCGCTTGCGAACGCGGACTTGCCGCGCGCCACCGGCTGACCACCCGGACCGCAGATATTGACGACCTCCCCTGCGGCGAACTGCCCCTCGGCGCCGGTGACCCCCACCGCAAGCAAGCTGCGACCCTGTTCGCGCAGGGCACGCACGGCGTTGGTATCTACGAACACAACGCCGCGGGGCCGCTGGAAATAGGCGAGCCAGCGCTTCTTCGCCTCCATGGGAAGGCCACTGGGAACAAAAAAGGTGCCGGGCGCCGTGCCTTCGAGCAGGCGGGGGACGATATCGGGCTCGGCGCCGCTCGCGATAAACACCCCGCATCCGGCGCGCACGGCCACCTTTGCAGCCGAAATCTTGCTGATCATGCCGCCCACCGCGGTCTCACTGGTCGTGCCACCCGCCATCGCCTCGATCTCGGGCGTGATGCGCTCGACCAGCGGCACGATGCGACCGGTGCCCTTCATGTCGATCAGGCCGGGGGCCGTCGAGAGGATGAACAGATGGGTCGCCTCGATCAAACTCGCCACCATGGCCGACAGCGTGTCGTTGTCGCCAAACTTGAGCTCCGCGGCGCTGACCGTGTCGTTCTCGTTGATGACCGGAACGATGCCGTAACCGATGAGCAGCCTCAGCGTTTCCTTCACACCCAGGTAGCGGGAGCGGATGCGCAGGTCCTCATGCGTGAGCAACACCTGGGCGACCGTGATCGCGTGCGGCGCAAATCCGTCCTGCCAAGTCTGCATCAGGCGGCTCTGCCCAACCGCCGCGCAGGCCTGCTTCTTGGAAAGTTCGCGCGGCCGTTTGACCAACCCCAGCGCCCCCATGCCAAGCCCGACGGCGCCGGAGGAGACGACAATGACCTCGCTGCCCTGCGCACGCATCGCAGCCACCTGCGCACAGATGCCGGCAATGCGCTCGGTATTGAGCTGTCCGATACCGGACGTCAGCACTCCCGTGCCCAGCTTCACGACGATGCGGGCCGGGCGGGAAAGAGGGGACGGGCGGGCCATGGGCGGAATCTTCGCTGGAAGGCGGGCCAACGCGCGGGCGCCTCACACCGTGAGCAGTTCCTTCTCCTTCGAGGCGACATGGTCGCCGATGTCCTTGATCGCCTTGTCGGTCAAAGTCTGGATCTCCTTCTCGACGCGCTTGTTCTCGTCCTCGGGAAGTTTGGCCTTCTTGAGCACCTCGATCATGTCGCGGCGCACGTTGCGAATGTGCACCTTGCCCTCCTCGGCCATCTTGTGCGCCACCTTCACGAATTCTGCACGGCGCTCGCGACTCATCTCGGGAAGCGGCACGCGCACGATCTTGCCGTCAATCATGGGATTGAACCCGATGTTCGCGATCTGGATGCCCTTCTCGATGGCCTTCACGAGGCCGGCATCCCAGGGCTGAATGACGATCATCCGGGAATCGGGGGTGCTGATCGCAGCACAATCCTTGATGCGCATCTGACTGCCATAGGCATCGACCATGACACCCTCGACCATCGCGGGCGACGCCTTGCCTGTGTGGATGGTGCTGAACTCGTGGAGGGTGTGGTCAATGGCCTTTTTCATTCGGGCCTGAGTGTCGGAGACGATGGGATGAGCGGACATGGTGATACTGGGGTTGGAAATGGAGGCGCTGAAAGGGTGGCGAGTATGGGCTGGTCCCAAAGGGGATCAACCCTGGACCAGCGTGCCGACCCGCTCGCCGGTAACGGCCTTCAGGATCGCCTGCGGATCATTCAAATCAAAAACGATGATCGGAATATTGTTGTCCAGGCAGAGCGAAAACGCGGTGGAATCCATGACGTTGAGCCGCTGGCGCAAGGCATCGATGAATGAGATCTGCTCGTATTTCACGGCATCGGGGTACTTCTTAGGATCCTTGTCGTAGATTCCATCGACCTTGGTCGCCTTCATGATCACCTCGGCGTGAATCTCGCTGGCGCGCAGCGCTGCAGTGGTGTCGGTTGAAAAATAGGGATTTCCCGTGCCCGCGACGAAGATGACCACGCGGCCTTTCTCGAGGTGGCGCACGGCCCGGCGAAGAATGAAGGGCTCGGCGACCTGATTCATGGGTATGGCACTCTGCACGCGCGTGGTCACTCCCAGCTTCTCAAGGCAGTCCATGATCGCCATGCCGTTGATGACCGTGGCGAGCATTCCCATATAGTCGCCGGTCGTGCGGTCGACTCCGCGCTTCTCGCCGAGGACGCCGCGAAAGATGTTCCCGCCGCCAATCACAACTGCCATCTCGACGCCAAGGTCGTGGATCGCCTTCACCTGACGACAGATCCGCTCAAGCGTCGCACCATCGATGGCATCCCCCGTCTTTCCGCCGCGAAGAACTTCGCCGGAGAGCTTGAGAACGACACGTTTGAATTTCACCCGAGGGTCGACTGGCCGAACATCGTGCATGGCCGGAGGAAACGAGCCGACGAAAACCTCGTCAATGCCCGAAGTGGATGCGCCCGCCTTCAAAAACAACATTAGCCGTTTTCCAACAATCGCTTCCAATCTCCACGACGACCGTGGGAAATGAAGGTCTCCACACCATCCGCCTTCTCCCGGTGCGAGCGCCGCGCCGACACTGTGACCCGATTTCCCAGCGCCGCGCCAGGCTTTCCCGGACTGTGTCACACCACTTTCACTACGTAATTCGTTAGTAATTTCATATCAATGCCCTACGACCAGGCCCGTCCGCGGCACGAGGCATGCAGAATCAGGCGGCGTAGGACACAAATCAACGAACACACAAGGAGACATCACTATGCACGTCATTCGCTATACTTATCCCGCCACCCGCAGTCTGACACCCGCCTTCCGCGTTTCCGGGCGCAGTCCCTGGAGCGGTTTGGAGAGTGAAATGGACCGCCTCTACGAATCCGCGCTGAGCGGCTTCGGCATGAACCCGGTTGCTTCGTCGTTCCCGGTCGATCTTTACGAGGACAAAAACGCCACGTACGTCCGGGCCGAACTTCCGGGAGTCGAGCGCAAGGACATCGCCGTCGAAATGGTCGAGGGCGCCCTCACCATCCAGGCCGCCCGCAAGGACCAGTCGGGCGACAGCGAGCAAACCTTTTCGCTGAGCCGTTCGATCACGATCCCCAACGAGGTTGCCTCCGACAAGGTCACGGCCGCCTACGAAAACGGCGTGCTCACCGTCACCCTGCCCAAGCAGGAGGAATCGAAACCGCGCAAGATCACGATCTCGGTCAACTGAACCCCGCACACACTCACTCAACCCTCTCCAAAGGACATCATCATGACTCTATTCAATTCACTGATTCCGAACCTCAACCGCGCACTCAACCGCGAAGCTCAATCCACCGAGTCGGCCACCCTTCCCTCGATCAAGCCCGTCTATGAGGCCCGCGAAAGCGAGGACGCCTGGGGCCTGACGGTCCAACTGCCCGGTGTGAAGAAGGAGACTCTGGAGGTCACCGTCGACGAGGCGCAGATCCGGATTCTCGGCAAACCCGCGTGGAAGCAGCCCTCCGAGTGGAGCCTGCTCTATCGCGAGTCGGCCGGAGTTCCCTTCGAGCTGGTCATCGACCACGACAACCTCGTGGACGCCGAAAAGATTCTCGCCGAGATCAAGGACGGCGTCCTGCGCGTCTCCCTCCCGAAGACGGCCGCGATCAAACCGAGGAAAATTTCGGTGAACTAAGGGGCCGGCCGTCGGTCGCACTTGTAAACACCGATCGAATACATCCTCGACTCCCAACTCACAACCCGGCGCTCACGGCTTTCAATAGCGTGGCGCCGGTTTTCTTTTTGCACACGAGGCCGCGACGGACGGGGAGTTGACTCCCCCGGGGGCCGGGGACAATGAAGGCCTCGCACTTCCCTATGTCCCTCAGACGCCTCCTTCTGTCGGCACCGATCCTCTGCCTGGCAACCCTTGCCCACGCGGCGGCCACGGCTGCGGTTACCCCGGCCCACGGAGCAGTTGCGGCCACGCCCGACCTGCCCGAGCGCCTGGTCGATCTTCTTCTGGCCAAATTCGGCGTGAGCTCCAATGGCAACACGCCAACCCACTGGACCATCTTCGCGTGCGTCCTGATCATCTCCTGGATACTCAGGAAATTCGTGACGACCGCGATCTTCGCGGTCCTCAAGCGGCTTGCTGCACACACCGAGACGACCTTCGACGACCGCCTTTTCCCGGCGCTCGAAGAGCCCTTCAAGAGTCTCGTCTTTGTCATGGGTAGCTACGCCGCCCTGAAGGTGCTGCGGATGCCTCCGGCGCTCAGCCACGCGGTGGACGTCACCTATAAAGTCGCCTTCCCGATCGTGATCTTCTGGGGAGTGCTCAGGACCATCGACGCGGTGGTCGAGCATCTCGGGGCCGTCGCCAACAAGAAGGGACTCGGAATCGCCGCCTTCCTGCCGCTGATCAAGAAGACGGTGATCGTGCTGTTCGTGATCGTCGCGACGCTCACCATCATCGAAAGCTTCGGCTACGACGTGAGGACCTTCCTGACGGGACTGGGCATCGGCGGCCTGGCCTTCGCTCTCGCGGCACAGGATACGCTCGCAAACCTCTTCGGATCGCTCGTGGTCGCCGTCGACCAGCCCTTCCGCGTCGGCGACTTTGTCCAGATCGGCGCCCATACGGGCACCGTCGAGGATATCGGCATGCGGTCGACGAAGGTGCGGACGGCGGCGCGCACCCTCATCGCCCTGCCAAACCGCACCGTCGCCAACGAAGCCGTCATCAACTTCAGCCGCATGCCCCAGAGGCGCATCGACCAGACGCTGGGGCTAAGCTACGACACCACACCCGAGCAGATGGAGCAGTTCCTCGCCGATCTGCGCAACCTGCTCCAGGCCGACCCCGATCTGCACCGCGAGTCGATTTGGATCTGTTTTTCAGGCTACGGCGACTCGACGCTCGACATTGAGATGATCTATTTCACCGCGAGCCCGAGCTGGGAAAAGCACCTTGAGATCAAGGAGCGGATCAACCTGAAGATCATGCGGCTGGTGGCTGCGCGTCGCCTGAGCTTCGCCTTCCCCACGCGCACCATCCAGCTCGACCCGGGCACGGTCCGGGCCATCCGCGCGCCGAGGGTGCCGACGGCAAACGGGTGACTCATCGGGCTCAGGCCTGCTGCACGCCGACCGCCTTCGGCCGCGGGGCGAGCTGGAGCAGGATGTTTGCAGCCGTGATGAGTCCTCCGCCCACAAGCAGGGGCCAGGCAAGCGTTTCGTTGGCATAGTCGATCCCGGCCATCCGCGAGAACCAGGCGGGCAGCACCAGAGCCATGGCCGAGCCAAAGATCGGCTCCACGCAATAGATCAGCCCCGCCTCGGTGGCCGTGATCTTCGGCTGCCAGGTATTCATCAATAGAAACGCCCCGAGGGTGCAGAACACCGTCAACAGTGCGTTGAACGTCAGCAACGGGGCCGATCGCCACGGCAGCGCGAGGGCCGCAGCCGAGGGCGCCGTCGCAGCCGACAGTGCCAAGAAGATGAGCGCCTCCGTGGCAAACAACACCAGTGTGATCCGCTCGGGACGGTTTTCCCGGAACTGCGGCGCCTCCAGCGTCAGGATCTGCCCCATGAAAAACAGCGAGCTGGCCAGCGTCTCGAGCTCCCCGCGTCCCAGACGAAGCGCATGCCAGTCGAAACGCCCAAGAATGGCCGACCCCGCCATCACCAGCAGGCAGCACACCCACACCCGCGCCCCAGGATTGCGCCGACTGCGCACGGCGAGGTAAACGGGGATCAGGATCGCGTAAAACTGGGTCAGGAATGCGGAGGTCGACGCGGCCGTGAACTGCAGACCGTCGTTCTGCAGCAACATTCCGCATCCCGCGAACAGTCCCATGATCACCCCCTGCCTCAGTTCAGCGGCCGTCGTGGAGGCGAGATCGCGCGCCTGGAAAATCAAGAGCACACCGGCCGCCATCAGCATGCGTGGCATCACGCTCATCGCCGTGATGAACCAAGTCCCGCATCCCGGTGCCAGGCGCTCGAATGCGAGCGTCATCGCCTTGATCGTGGGGAAGCTCAGCCCCCAGAACAAATTGGCCAGCAGCAGCATCGCGATCGCGCGCGTATGCCGGGGCGTTCCGGGAGCGGAATGGGTCGAGGTCATGGAATCGGAGCCCTGCACCCTGCCTGCCCCCCCGGGCGCCCGCAAGACCCGCCCGGCCTCACCCGACAAAAAAACCGCCGGCGCGGGTGCGACGGCGGTTCGGAGTGGAAAAGCTGAAAAATCAGGAAACGTGACCCGAGACGAGCTTGGTCATCTCGAACATGCTGACCTTCGCCTTGCCATTGAACACCGCCTTGAGCGCGGCGTCGGCATTGATCATCTTCTTGTCCTTCTTGTCCTGAAGACCGTTTTTCTTGATGTAGTCCCAGAGCTTCTTGGTGAGATCGGTCCGGGGGAGGGGCTTGGCTCCGACGACCGCGGCAAGGGCGGCATCAGGCTGCACGGGCTTCATGAATTGGGCGTTGGGTTTGCGTGCGGATTTTTTGGCCATTGTGATAGTTGGGTTGATTGAAGATTCGCTTAAACTTTAAGCGATGTGCGTTCTAGAGCGAAAATCGCCCTCTTGCCGAGTGAAAAATCGCGTAGTTCTAGGGGACGAATCGGCCTTTACGAAAGCTTGACAGGCCGCATGGAGGGGATCACGGCCCCGCATCGGCCCTGGCGAACTGCCTGTGGAGCCTGGCGTAGTGCCCGTTTTGCGACAGCAGTTCGGGGTGTGTACCCGATTCTATGATACGCCCGGCCTCGAGAACCAGCACCAGGTCGGCGCTCCGGACCGTCGACAGGCGGTGCGCCACCACGAAGCTCGTGCGGCCCTTGAGCAGCTCCGCGAGCGCGCCCTGGAGGCGGGCCTCGGTGAGCCCGTCGATCGAGCTGGTCGCCTCGTCGAGGATAAGCAGCCTGGGGTCCGCGATCATGGCCCTGGCGAAGCACACCAGCTGGCGCTGGCCCTGGGAAAGACCCGCGCCGCGTTCGCCCACCAACGTCTGCAGTCCGCGCGGAAGCGCCTCCACCAGGTCGCGGCACCCCAGCCGTTCGACCGCCTCGAGCACCTCCCCGTCCGTGGCCCCGGGCCGCGCGAGACGGATGTTGTCGGAGACGGTCCCCGCAAACAGGAAGTTCTGCTGCGGCACCATGCCCATCTGGCGGTGCAGCGAGCGCGATGACACGGAGCGCAGGTCCATGCCGTCGACGAGCACCACGCCCTCGGTGGGAATGTAGAATTTGGATACAAGGTTGACGATCGTGCTCTTGCCGCTGCCCGTGTGCCCGACCAGCGCGATTGTCTGTCCCGGTGATGCCCGAAAACTCACGCCGGAGAGCACGGGACGCCCCGGATCGTACGCGAAGCCCACTTCCCGGAACTCGACCTCGACCCCGGTCCGGGCTGGCCTGGGGTCCGGAAGATCGGGAATGCCGGGCGCCTCCTCCCAGTCGGGTTCGGTGTCGAGCAGGCGGAACACGCGCTCGGCCCCCGCCATCGCCACGAGCGCCTGGTTGTACTGGTTGCCGATGACGTTGATCGGCGAGAAGAACAGGTTCGCGAGGAAGAAGAACTGGATCAGGCTCGCCAGGGTCATCTCGTCGTGCGAGACGCGCCAGCCGCCGAAAACCAGCAGCACCGCAACGAAAAACTGGCTATTGAGCTCGAGCAGCGGAAGGAGGAAGGCCGATGTGCGCGCGAGCGCCACGTTGTAGCGCGAATGGTCGGCAAGCAGCGAGCGGAACAGGCCCGCGTTCGTGTCCTCCCGGACGAAGCCCTGGGTCACGCGGATGCCGTTGACGGATTCGGCGATGGTCGCGGTGATGCGCGAAAAACTTGCCTGCGCGGCACGGGATTCGCGGCTGAGTCGCCCGTGGAACCGCCGGTTCATGATCCAAAGCAGCGGCGCCATGCCCAGCACCACGAAAAACAGCGGAAGGTCGCAGAACGCCATGATCGCGGAGGCAAACAGCATCTGCCCCCCCTGGACCGCACTCACGAAAAATACGTCCTGGATGCCCACGCGGAGGGCCTCCACGTCGCTCGTCACACGTCCGAGAATACGGCCCAGCTTCACGCGGTTGAAGAAACCCATCGGCATGGCCTGGACGTGGTCGAAGATCGCCTGGCGGAGGTTCTGGACCACGGTCTCGCCGATTTCGAGGGCGTACCGCTGCCTGAAATGGAACAACCCGTCGGTGGTCAGGGCGAGCGCCGCGTAGCCGAGCACACCGGCGGCGATCCCCGCGGCGTGATGCAGCGAGATCGGCCCGACGATCACGAGGCTCACCACCCAGGTGAGCGCCGGGAGCTGGATCGACCGGATCAGGGTGAGCACGACCAGCGCCCTCACCCTGCTCTTCACCTCGACGGCGTAGGAGAACATCCGGCGGATCAGGTTCCAGTCGAGCGGGCGCATCGCCATGTCGTCGTCCTCGTCGACGGCCGGGCGATGGGTGATCATGAAATCGCGCAGGGAGCGTCCGTCTTTCATGCCGCACCTCCCTTGCCGGGTCGCCCCGGCAGTTCCTCCCCGAGCGTCGCGCCGTCGACGAGCTGGAGGCTGGCCACGTGGCGATAGGGACCGGGCACGCGCATCAGTTCCTCGTGGGTGCCACGCTGGACGATTCGGCCATCGTCGATGACGATCACGAAGTCGGCGCGACGCAGCGTGCTCAGACGGTGGGCGACGATGAAGGTGGTGCGGCCGGCGATCGCACGGTCGAGCGCCTCGAAAATCTCGTGCTCGGTGTGGCTGTCGATGGCCGCCGTCGGGTCGTCGAGCAGCAGGATAGGCGGCTCAAGCAGCACCGCCCGCGCGATCGCGAGCCGCTGCCGCTGCCCGCCGGACAGGTTGTTTCCGCTCTCCCCGAGGATGGTGTCGTATCCCTGTGGCAGATCCTGGACGAAGTCGTGGGCGGCGGCGATGCGGGCCGCCTTCTCGATCTGCGCGGGGGTCGCCTCGGGATGCCCGAAGGCGATGTTGGCGGCCACCGAGTTGGAGAACAGGAAGCTCTCCTGAAAGACGATCCCGATGGCGCGGCGCAGCTCCTCGAGGTCGATGTTGCGCACGTCGTGACCGTCGATGAGCACCCGGCCGCGCGTCGGGTCGTAGAATCGCGGGATCAGGCTCATGAGCACGCTCTTGCCCGCACCGGTCGGCCCGAGAATCGCCACGCACTGGCCGGGAGCCACCTCGAGATCCACGTCGTGCAGCACCGGATCGATGCCGTCGTAGGCGAAGCTCACCCGCTCGAAGCGCACGGCGCCGCGCAGGCGCAGCGAATGCAGCGCGTCCGGGGCGCTCTTCACCTCCACGGGCGCCGACAGGATCTCGTAGACGCGGCGGGCGCCGATGAGCGACTGCTGCACGGAGTTGACGATGTTGGCGACGTTGTTGACCTGCCCGGAGAACTGCTCGAGCAGCCCGGCGAACACGATCAGACCGCCGCCCAGGGCCAGCCGGTTCTGGATGACGAGCCAGCCGCCATAACCGAGCAGCGCCATCATGTTGATCCGCGTCATGAAACCGACCGCCGGCGAGTAGAGGCTGACCTGCCAGAAAATGTTCTTCTGTTGGGCGAGAATGGCCTGGTTCGCTCGCACGAAGCGGTCGCGATTCTCGTCCTCCCGTCCAAACGCCTTCACCACGCCAATGCCCTGCACCGTCTCCGCGAGATGCTGGACCAGGTTTTCCACCAGACGTCGGTTCTCGGCATAGCGCGGCTGGATGTGCCTTGAAAACCAGGCCGAGAGCAGCGCGAGCAGGGGCGTCGTCGCCAGACACGCGAGCGTGAGCGGCAGGCTCAGCCTGGACATGTAGGCAATGTAGACCGTCAGGGAGATCAGCATGATCACGCTCGGGATCAGCACCTGGTCGACAAACATGCGCACCGCCTGCACGTCGCCGGTGACGCGCGTGATGATCGACCCCGTCGTGTTCGCGTCGAAGAACCGGAAACTCAACCGCTGCAGCTTCTCATAGACCTCGGCCCGCAGATGCACGACCAGGTTCTGCTGGACGAGCAGGTTGACCGTGATCGAGTGGATGTAGTTGAGGATCGACCGGAGGATGGCGAAGGCGAGGATGCAGCCGCCCAGCACGAGCAGCACCTTCTCCGTGGTCGCGCTGGCGAGGAACGAGGCGGGCAGCATTCCCGGCGTCAGCGGCACGCCCTGCACCTTGTGCCGGAGGTAGTCGATGGCGATGCCGGTGAAGCTCAGGCCGAAGAGGCCGAGCACGAGGAGAACCAGCTGCAGCCCCAACACCGTCAGGCAGCGCACGCGGTAACGCCAGGCCAGGCCGAACAGCCACCGGATGAGGGTGCCGTTCGATGGACCGTCCTTGGACGACATCGCCATGGAGCGTTGGGGCGTCATGAGATCGGCGCAGAATCCCATTCCCGAGAAAAAGCGCAACGCGGTTTCGGCGGCGGCATGCCTTTCCGAATACCGAGGAGGACGCGTCAGCGAGCCTGAGGGGGCGGCACGCCCTGGACACCCGGCTGGCGGGCCGCCCGCTGCTCCGCGGCCTGTTGCTGGCGCAGCAGACGACGACGACGGACCTCCGCCGCGAAAGCCTCCATGCGCCGCGCCTCATCAGCCGCCGTGGGATTGAGGATCACCGGGAACACGGGTCCGCGCGGGCCCATTTGCGGCATCGTCACCAGAGGCGCGTTTCCAATCTTGGGCCTGATCATCGCAAGGCGAATCATGCCCCCGCCCTGTTCAACGGAGATCATGTCGCCATTCGCCGTCACCTCATGAGCCTTCACGATAAACGGAGCGCCCGGCTGATTGAGCCGCACCCAGGCGGACTTCTTCGTGGTGAGGTCGGCGATGTTGAAATAGTCGACGCCGTCCATCTCGAAGATTCCTCGGAACTCCAGAGTCGCGTTGGCCCCCGGTCCGACCGACTGCGCTGAGGAGGGCGGCAGGAACGGGGAGTCCGTGTTCAGACCGGCCACGGCCTGCCCGGGCCATGCGAGCGCGGCCGCAATAACCGCGAGTACAAATGATCGGTGGCCTACGGATGCCATGGGATGAAGTGAGTTAACTGACGCCTCGGCATGGGGTCAAGTGACGCGCTCATCCGGCTGCCTGTTTCCACCCCTCCCCGACCGCTCCCTCGCTCACGATGGCGTTCCGCCGTCCTTGGGACCTTCGGATCCGCCCAGAACCTCCATGATCACGCCGATCAATTGCTGGATGTTGAAGGGCTTCAGGACGCGCGCGCAAAATCCGTAATCCTTGAAATTGGCGACGATCGGATCACTCGAGTATCCGCTAGCCACGATGGCGCGTACGTCCGGATTGATCTTTCGGATCGCGTCGAGCGCCTGGGCACCGCCCATGTCGCCGGGCACGGTGAGGTCCATCACGAGCACTTGGGGGGGGCGCCCCTCTTTCCAGGCCTCGTGGTAGTAGGCGACCGCCTCGGATCCGGTCGCCGTCAGGGCGACTTCCAGCCCGACACGCCGAAGCAGATGTGCGATCAGCGTGCGGATCGGTTCCTCATCATCCATCACGAGCACCCGCCCCCGAAGTTTCGGCGTCGGAGCGACCTGGGCCTCGCCGGCCGCCGGCCTGTCCCCCCGCACGGCAGGCAAGCGCAGCACGAATTTAGCACCTCGCCCCTGCTCCGACTCCACGTCGATGCAGCCGCGGTGCCGGCGGATGATGGAATACACGGCGGCAAGACCCAGCCCGCTGCTCTTTGCCTTGGTCGTAAAGTAAGGCTCAAAAATCCGTCCGAGGTTCTCAGGGGCAATCCCGCTGCCCGTATCCTCGATCACGATCCGAACATAATCCCCCGGCCCGATCGGAAGGGGAGAGCCGATCCCTACCACCTCGTTGGTGGCCGAGAGCGTCACCAAGCCCCCCTCCGGCATCGCCTGCACAGCATTGACGACCAGATTCTGGATGATCTGCGTCAGCTGTCCGCGGTCGGCATTGGCCGGCCACAGCCCGGCGGCCAGATCGAACCGACAACGAACGGCCGAGCCTCTCACGGCATACTCCGCAGTCTCCGTCACCAGGTCTGGCAGCGGCACCGTGGACCGCACGGGCTCGCCGCCCTTGGCGAACGTGAGCAGCTGCTGGGTCAAACCCCGCGCGCGCTCGGCGGCGTGGTGGGCCTCCATGATGAACGACTCGCCGGCGGATCCCGCCTCGGTTTCCATCCGCGCAAGGCCAAGGTTTCCCATGATCGCCGTGAGGATGTTGTTGAAATCGTGCGCGATTCCCCCGGCAAGCAGCCCGACCGACTCGAGTTTCGAGGCCCGCTGCAACTGCGCTTCGAGGCGGCGGCGGTCCGTCACATCGCGCAGAACAACGACCGCCCCGAGCACGACTCCCTGAGAATCCCTCAGCGGCATCACGCAACCCTCGACGTCGACCGGACGGCGCCGCTCGGTGTGGATCGCGGCGCCGGAGGGAAGATCGGCGACGGCGCCCTCCCGAAGCACCGGCCTCACGGGCCACTCCAACTCGTCGCCGCTCGCGCTGTCCACCAGCCGGCAAACCTTCGTCACCGGACTCCCATGCACCTCCTCGGAACTCACGGCAAACAACTGCTCCGCCGCCCGGTTGATGTAGAGTACCGCTCCGTCGAGCCCGAGTGTGATCACGCCCTCTTCCATGGCCCGAAGCGTCACGGCAAGGCGCTCCTTTTCGGACGCGAGTTCACGCTCGGCTGTGCGCCGCTCTGTGATGTCGGTCACCACCCCCACCGCCTGCCACGCATTTGATCCCGTGGGCCTTATGGCAACCTGCTCATGAAGCCAGTGAACCCCTGAAGTCGAAAAGAAGCAGAATTCCTGCGCGTACCCCGGAGCTCCGGTGAGCAAGGCGCCCGTGCTCCGCTCGTCCATCGCCGCTATGTCGGGGACGTTCTGATCGCACCATAGCGCGTCCCCCTTGACCGACGGATCGCAGCCGAAGAGCTTGCGATATAGCAGCGAGTCCGGGAGCACGAAACGCCAGGTGAAGGCCCCCGATTCCTCCCGCGTGACGTTGGCCAGCCACAGCATGCACTCGAGGTCCATCAGGATGCGGTTCAGCTGCGCCTCCTTGTCACGCCGCGCGTCGTCCGCCTGATGCCGGGAGGTGACGTCGAGCATCACCCCGCCAAGCTGCCAGCGCAGGGGGCCGTCGGACACGATGGACACCTGTTCCTGAATCCAGAAAATCTGACCGTCGGCCACGCGGATGATTTCGAACTCCTGTTCGTATCCGGAGGCTCCCGACAACATGGCGCTCTGGCTCCGCCGATTGTTCTCCTCGAGCGCCGGGACGCGGTACCCCGCGTAAAAGCGCCGGGTCCTCACGATGTCGACCTCGCCGAAGATCCGCTTCCTCATGCCGGAAGGGGGGACGTCGAAGTCCCAGGTCCAGACACCCGACTCCATGGAAACGGAGGCATGCCAGATGAGGCAGTCGGCCCTCTCCAGAAAGCTCTTCACCTGCGCGGCGGCCCTGCGCGCCTCCTCCTCGATCCGGTGGTGTTCCGTGATGTCGGTGATCACGCCGAACAGGCGCCACGCGCGCGGCTTGAGGCGGTGGATGACAGTCTCCTCGTGAAGCCACGCCAGGCCGTCTTCGGTGCGTGCACGAAACTCGTGGTGGTAGCCAGGAGCCCCCGATTCGATCGCCTCGGTCGCGATGCGCCTTATCTCCTCGTGATCCGGAGTGCTGGCCAGGCTCCACGGGCCGTCCGCGCCGGAGGCTTGAGCAAGCCCGAGCATGCGACTTCCGCGGGATTCCGTGCGCACCGTCGTCCTCCACTTCAGCCGCCCATCCGCACCGGCACTGACGTCCGCCGACCACACGAGCACGCTGGCGCCTGCGAGCACTTCGTGCATCAGGGCCGCTTCTTCGAGTCGTTCGCGAGCCTCTGCCAGCGCGGCCCGCGATTTGAGCCATAGGAACACGAAAACCCCAACAGCCAGGAGCAGCGCACCGACTGCGAGGCTTGGCATTTTGTCCGCCAGCAAACCTGCCTCCGCGGCACGGCCCCCCCCGGGCATCGTAAACAGAGACCCGACACGGAGTGCCCACGTCAACGCCTTGCCCATGGCTGATGGAAAAAGGGGGTTGAGTGGCATTGCTTTGAAGGAAGGCGGGCGTCACCGAGGATCCTAGTCCGCCGGACCATTGGGTAATGGTTCGAACCTACATCGGGCTTGAGAAACCCGCAAACCCGTACGGAGCGGTATAAACACCTGTCCCGGACAGGAACTTTACCCGTCGCCATCCAGGTGGATTTCTCACGCACAAGGCACTCGCCGCAAACGCAAGGCATGCACGGCGCGCAGCGTCACGGCCCCCAGCACAAGCACTCCTCCGACGAGGGCCCATGCCGACGGTTTCTCGCCGCGGAAGACGAAAACCCACACAGGATTGAGCAGGGGCTCGATCACCGGAATCAAAACCGCCTCCAGCGCCGTGACATGCCGGATCGCCCTTGCGTAGAGCCAGTAGGAGCACCCGAGTTGGACAATCCCCAACACGGCCAGCGCACCCCACCCCACCGGGGACGGGGGCCGCGACGTCACCATCCACGGGATACTCACCAGAAACGTCAGCAGGTTGCCGAGGATGATCGACTCCACCGGCGATCCGTCCTTCTGCCGGCGCAGCAGCATGGTCATCGCCGCGAAGGCCAGGCCGCTGCCCAGGGCGACGAGGTTGCCCAATGTATTCGTCCACTGGAGACCACCGTCCGCGAAAAACAGTCCCATCCCGCCGATCACCACCGCGATCGTGAGCCAGTCCGCCCGCGTGGCCTTCTCACCCAGGAACCAGGAGCCGAACAGCGCGATCCACACGGGCGCGGTATACTGCAGGAGGATCGCGTTCGCGGCCGTGGTCAGCTTCGTCGCGGCAACGAAGGACGCCGTGCAGGCCGCGTAGGCCACGGCGGCCCCGACCTGAAGGGGAGTAAAGGTGAAGCGCAGCCTCCCGTTGGTGAGGAGCAGGAAGACCGCCGCGATCACACCCCGTCCACCCGCGACCGCAAGGGGCGGCCAGTCGACGGTTTTGATCAGGAGTCCACCCAGGCTCCACAGGAGCGCGGCGGCCACGAGCTGAAGCACAGCCCTCGGGTGAGCGCGTTCGCTCATCGAGCGCCCCTCCCCAGCCATGCCCGGGGTGTGCCGGATTCAGTCCGTCGATTCATGCCCACCCCATGAAGATGCCTCCCGCGTTTGGCACGCGAAAAAGATGCCCGGGCCGGCCGGGGCCGCACCTACCGCGCACCGAGCGCGCGAACCGGCGCCGAACGCACGTTCCAATGCTCGAGCTTCGCCTTCAGCTCCTCCGGATGGATCGGCTTGCTGAGATAATCGTCCATGCCCGCCGAGAGGCAGCGCTCCCGGTCTCCGGGCAGGGCGTTGGCCGTCAATGCGATGATGATCGGCTGGCGGTCGTGGGACACGCGCCGCCGTATTTCCTGGGTTGCGACCAGTCCATCCATCTCCGGCATTTGCATGTCCATCAGGACCATCTTGAAATCCCTCCGCTGCACGGCGTCGACTGCCTCGAGTCCGTTGACCGCCAGGGTCACGTGCCAGCCCATGCGCTTGAGCATGGTGATCGCCACACGCTGGTTCACGACGTTGTCCTCGGCGAGCAGGACCTCGGGATGTTCGGCGTCGGAGCCTTGCGCAGGCGGAGCAGGAGGGGCCGCAATCACGGACGGTACGGGAGGGGGCGCCGCAACAGGGGCGGCAAACAGGCGTTCGAGCGCGGCGAGCAGCAGTCTCGGCTTGAGGGGCTTCGAAACACTCGCATCGGGCTCAAGCTGGGATTGGGCGGCCATGCGTTCGCCCAACGGGCTGATCACCACGATGGGAACCTTCCTCGGCTTCGTCTTCTGGACGAGCACCCCGTGATCGGCCACGGCGGAATCGACGATCACCGCGTCGATTCGTTTGGACGCCTGCAAGATCGCGACGGCATCGACGGCCGAGTCGGCGACCTTCACTTCGGCCCCCCAGTTTTCCAAATGCGCCCGCAATAGGCGGCGCCCATTGCCCACCGGCAGCAGGAGCACCACGCCACGCCCCGCGATCGGCTTGGGCTGCGCTTCCCCGTCGGGAGGCTCCGCCATGCACGGCAGGACAAAGGTGAACGTGGACCCGATGCCCTGCATGCTCTCCGCCCAGATGCGCCCGTCCATGAACTCGACGAGTCGGCGGCAAATGGCCAGGCCCAGCCCTGTGCCGCCATACTGGCGGGTCGTCGAGGAATCCACCTGGCTAAACGATTTGAAGAGCCGGTCCATCCGGTCCGGCGGAATGCCGATGCCGGTGTCTCGAACCGAAAATTCAACCTCCACCTGGGTGACGCCCGTCGGATCCGGCTCGTGTTGCTCGTCGACGATCTCCGGACGCAGCGGGCGTACCACGACCTCCAACTCGCCGCGCTGGGTGAACTTCACGGAATTTGCCAGGAGATTCACCAGGATCTGGCGCAGCCTCGTGACGTCACCGATGATGATCCCAGGCACCCCCGGGTCGATCCAGCAGTGCAAATCCAGCTTCTTCTCCGCGGCGCTCGACGCCACGATCTCGACCGCGGACTCCACGCACTCGGCCAGTGCGAAAGGCTGGCTCTCGAGTTCGATCCGGCCCGACTCGATCTTCGAGAAGTCGAGAATTTGATTGATGATCTGCAACAGCGATTCGCTCGCCGTGCGGATCGTGCTCGCGCAATCGCGCTGCTCGAGGTTCAGGCTCGAATCGAGCAGGAGACTCGCCATGCCGATGACCGCGTTGAGGGGCGTGCGGATCTCATGGCTCATGTTCGCGAGGAAATCGCTCTTGGCCCGCGCCGCGTCGAGCGCCTCGTCCTTGGCCTGGAGTATCTCCGTCTCCCAGCGCTTGCGCTCGGAGATGTCCTGAAACGTGCCGAAGACGCGCACGGGTTTGCCCCCGAACAAGTCGACCTTCCCGATCGCCCGCACCCACAGGCGCTTGCCCGCCGTCGTGTCGATCTGCAATTCGTAGTCCCAGCCCTGCCCGTTCTTGATCGAGCGCTCGAGCGAGTCGCGAATGATCTGGCGGTGCTCGGGCACGTAGAAATCGACGCCCATGCCCACGTCGACAGGCACATCCGTCGCCAGGCCGTGAATGTGGTAGGTCTCTTTCGACCAGGACAGTTTCTTGGTCTCGACGACGTACTCCCAGCTTCCAATGCGCGCCAGATGCTGCGCCTCGTTGAGCTGCGCCTCCGAGGCCCTCAGCCGCTGCTCGGCGAGGTATTTTTCCGTGATGACCTCAGAGAAGATCGTGATGCCGCCGATGTCGCCGTCGACGCGATACCAGGGATGGCATTCCCAGCGAATCCATTCCTCACGGCCGTCCGGCCTGGTGAACCGATCCTCATCGCGCCTCTCGACCGCCCCTCCTAGGCAACGCAGGTAGGCGTCGCGCCAGTGTCGGGGCAGATTCGGAAACATCTCCAGATGCGAACGTCCGCGAAGGTCCTGTTCTGGAAGCCCGTAGTCGGTCACCCAGCGATGCGAGGCGGCCACGTAACACAATTCACTGTCGAGCAGCGCGACCGCAGCAGGAGTGTGGTGGATGAACTCCTCGAGCTGGCGCTGCTTCGCCAGGAAGGCCTCCGTGGTGCGCTTCCTCGCCGAAATGTTGGTGACGGCGGCGAGGGTGCACTCGAACGGAGCCTGAAAGGTGCGCAGCTCGCCCAGCGACACCATCGCAGGAAACGGCGTGCCGTCCTTGCGGCGCAGGGTCCATTCGCGAGACCGGCCATAGTGCCGCGCCGTCTGCGCGTGCAGGATCAGGGCATCGGAGGGCGACACCGAGCGCTGAAGCGCGATCGACACATCCGCCGCCAGGGCTGCAAGCTCCGCCGCGTCAAACAGAGTCGACGCGTGCAGCCTGCCCACCACCTCCGAAGAGCGGTAGCCAAACAAACGTTCCGCCGCCCGGTTCATCAGAAGCACGACTCCCTCCAGGCTCCACGCCAGTTGCGCCACCGACGCCTGCTCAAAGGCCGCACGCATCAAAGGAGCGCCATTGTCCGTCGACGAAGGCACTCCCGGCGCAGCTGGGGCGACGGTCGGGGGTGGGCGTGAGTCCATGCTTGGGTTAATATCGGTCTCCCGCCGAATCCCTTCAATCCCGGTTTTTGCGAAAAAACCCTTACCCCTTCCACAAGCGCAGAGGCTCGACGCGCAACGGAAAACCATGATGATCGCTGCCTCGATGCCCCCCCCGAGACGACTCCCCTCTTCGTCGGTTGCGCGGTCGAGCCGTTGTCGCATCACGCGCCGTTGCGGCAATGTCTTTCACCTGCGTCGTCCCCGGGTCGCACCCTTCATCCTGATCGTACTCTTCACCTGCCTGGGGAGCACCCGGCTCGCGGCACAGCCGCTGCATCCCGGCAAACATCCGCGCCTATTCTTCGGAGCCGAAGACGTGCCTGGAACGCTGTCCCGCCTAAATTCCCCCTTCGGACGCGAGGTGGACCGGCGGCTGGCAGCCCTCCGCACTGCCGGCGTGCCCCCGTGGCTCCAAACCAACCAGGCCGTCGGTTGGGCGCTGCGCTACGCGTGGAGAGGCGACAGCGCCGCCGCCCTCAAGGCGCTCGACCTGTGCGAGGAAAGCCTGAATGCCCCCGAACTCGGAGGCGACGGAAGCCTGCCTCTGTGCGAGACACATGCCTCCAAGGTCGTCGGCATCGCCATCTGCTACGACCTGGCCCAGGCCGCCTGGCCACGCGCACGGCGCGATGCCATCGCCAGCGCCCTGCTCACCTTCGCCCTCAACCCAGTGCTCCCCGACTCCGTCTCCGCAAGAGTTCCCGCCGGCGGCGATTTCATCCTTGCCCAGGCAGCCTCGGGCCTCGCCGCCCTCGCCATCGAGGGCGACCCCGGCGTGCCGGCCGACGCCGCAAATGCGGCCTCCTCAGTCCGCGACCTCGTCGTCCGCTACCTCGCCTCCCTGGGCGACCATGGCTGGCCTCGAGAGGGTCTCAATCAACTCCGGATTCCGCTCAGCCAGGGGCTCGGCGCCTTCCTGATCGCCTGGCGCCGCAACCACGGAGAAGACCTCGTCGCGGCATCCTCCGCCCGGGGCTGGCCCGCCCTCTACACCACTCTCCTGCTGCCACCGCCCTCGCCAGACCGCGTGCCCGATCTGCCTTTGTTCGGCCTCGCCCCCTCTCTCAACGGACGCGTGCCAGGCCCCCGCTGGATGGAAGGCCCTCTGGCCGGAGGCGACACCGCCCTTCTTATGGTCCTGGCCGATGCCGGCTCCCGCGCCGCCCTTCAATGGACCTACCAGCACTGCTTCGGACAGAACGGTGACGGCAATTTCGACGTCACCAAACCCTCCGACGCCATTTTTGCGCTCGAAGGCATGACGTCCTCTGAGCCCGCGGCCGCCCCCGACACATTCATTCCAAGGGTATGGGCCGACTCCCAACAAGGCGTCTACCTGTTTCGCAATCGCTGGGAGGACTCCAACGACTCCATCGCGGCCATCACCGCCAACGCCCGGCCCACACGCGGCCTCGCAAGCTTCGGAGACGCGGGCTCCTTCCGGCTGCTCGCCCTCGGAGGACGCTGGGCGGTGCAGCGCAACCGCGATATCGAGGATTTGGATACACCAGCCCCCGAGCGCGAGAACGTGGTGGTCATCCCGGGAACCCAGGGCTGGCTCCCCGGTAAGGTCCTGCGGGCCTCCGGCCTGCCCGACGGCTCGGGTTCGGTGAGCATCAATCTCGACGCGGTGTTCACCGTCGCTCCCACCAACCCGAACAGCCCCCGCCTCGAGCCAACTCAGGACATCGGCATCCGCGCCCTGCGCGCCTGGACCGTCGATTACTCCGGTGAATCCGGCGCCCCCGTGCTCATGGCCGTGGCCGACCACATCACCGGCGCCCCCGCCCGCCGCTGGCTCATGCACACCGAGGAAGGCGACATTCACCTGAAACCCGACGGTTTCGAACTGCAGGCGGCCAACGGCGCCACCCTGAAGGCCACCGTCATCTCGCCCTCCTCCCCCCGCATCAGCGTCGAACAGGGCCGCTGGTCCAACACCATCTCCATGGTGAGCAACCACGACTTTTTCGTGATCATGACCGTGGAGCCCGCCGGTCACTCCCACCCTCGCGTCAGCTGCACCGGCTCCGGCCTGGGCGCACGCGTGCACGTCGGCGGCAGCACCGTCTATTTCGACGGCCAGAACGTCGCCATCGAATGACCCGCGCTCAGCGCGAGATGTCGCGCTGGCATAGCACCTTGAACCCGCGATGGTTGAGGCTCTGCGCGGCGATCTCCGTGTCCTCGACGTTGATCACCAGGGCCGACTTGCCCTCGGGACGCTTGATGAAGCTGTAGACGTAGTGAATGTTCACCTCCGCCTCCAACAGCGCCGCGAGCACGCCCTTCAGCTCCGATTCCGCCGAGATCTCCACCGCGAGAATCTCTGCCTCGTGAAAGGCAAAGCCACCGCTCGCAAGCAACTCGCGCGCCTTGTCGGGATCGTCCACCACCAGCCGGATGATCGCGGAGTCGATCGTGTCCAGCACGGTGATCGCCATCACGTGGACTTCGTTTGCCTGCAACCGCACAATCAGGTCGCTCAGGCGACCGACCCGGTTTTCCGCAAAAACCGAAAACTGCCGGACGGGGTCCGCGGCGATGGACGTGCTGGGAGACGGCAGCATGGCTATTCGGCAGACACTGGCAGGGGCACGACGACCGGTCAACGGTGCGTTGCCGGGCTGGGGGCGCAACGCGTCCGCGTCCCGTCCACCGTGCGTTTCCCGTTCAGGGGAGCTTGGACTCCGTCACCTTCTTGGTCTGCGCGGCACGGTACCCGTCGACGGCCGCTTTGACCTTCGGATCGGCAAGCCCGATCATGGCCCCGGCAAACAGCGCCGCATTGACCGCTCCGGCCTTTCCGATCGCGAAGGTCGCCACCGGAATGCCGCCGGGCATCTGCACCATCGAAAGAAGGGAATCCATGCCCTTGAGCGACGCCGATTCCATCGGCACGCCAAGCACGGGCAGCGGCGTGAGCGCCGCCGCGACACCCGCCAGATGCGCCGCCCCGCCAGCTCCCGCGATGATCGTCTTGAGACCGCGGGACTCCGCGCTGCGACAATACTCAACCGCGAGATCCGGGGTGCGATGTGCGCTGATGACGCGCTTCTCAAAGGGGACCCCAAGCTGCTCAAGCGTGAGAGCCACGTGCTGCATGGTGTCCCAATCGGACGTGCTGCCCATGATGATTCCAACAAGAGGAGTGTTTGCCATGACAGCGAGCCACTAGGTCCGATTTTACCCATCCGCAAATCGATTCGCCCGATTGTCGAATCCGCACCAGTGCGGCGCCGCTTGACAGGCCGGCGCCGGCCACGAGCCTCGACGGATCTCATGAATTTTCGCTGGACCTTACGACGGCTCAACCGCTGGGGCATTTCCCGAAGGAAGCTCCGAGGTGGCCGCCTGCATGGTCTGCTGGGAGACCGGTTCCTCGAACGCGACCTGTGGGTCCCCTCGAGGGAGAGCCTCGCGCGCGCCTGGCTGGTGGGCATGATCGTAACCGCAGTCCCCTTCCTTCCGCTTCAATCCATCATCGCCTGCACGATCGGCTTCCTCGTCGGCGCCAATCTCCCCGTCTGTTTCGTGCTCCAGTACCTTTCCAACCCCGCGACCGCCGTGATCCAGGTGCCCGCCTGCGTGTTCGTCGGACGGCTGCTGATGGGCGATCACCCCGGTGCCATCTTCGCACAGCTCCACCGGGACCCCATGGCCGTGCTCTCCGGAGGCAATATTCTGGCGCTTTACCTCGGAGCCATCGTGATCGGGCCCGTGCTCGGCGTCCTGGGGTACTTCCTCACACACCTCATCTGGCGGGAGCGCCCGCGCCCGCCCGCGGCGCCTCAGGCGTAACGGTCCTCCGTCCAGGGATCGGCGGTGTTCGAATACCCGCGCACTTCCCAAAATCCCAGCCGGTCGTGCGCGAGAAATTCGATGCCGTTGACGAATTTTGCGCCCTTCCACGCATAGAGTTTCGGGATGATCACACGCGCCGGCGCGCCATGCTCCGCGGTGAGCGGCAATCCGTTGAAATGCGTCGCCACCAACACGTCGTCATCCAGGCATCTTTCCAGCGGCACGTTCGTCGAATACCCGTCCGCCCCCGTAAAATACACGAATCGCGCCTCGGGCTTCGGTTTCACCCGCTCATAGAGCGTCGTGAACGCCACGCCACCCCACCGGCAGTCGTACCTGCTCCAGGTCGTCACGCAGTGAAAGTCGCTCACGTCCTCCACCTGCGGCAGCGCCCCAAATGCCGCCCAGTCGAGCACCTCCGGAGCCTCCACCAGGCCGCTGAGCGCCAGCGTCCAGGCCCGCGGCGACGCATCGGGCCTGACGCCCAGATCGAGCACCGGAAATCCTTCGGTCAGCGTTTGTCCAGGGGGCAGCCTCTGCGCCGAACGCTCCTCGCTCGCACGCACGCCCGCGGCCTTCTGCTTCTCCGCCCACCGCTGCTTCGCCGCTATGTATCGCTCCTTGGACATGGCATCAGGTCTGCCCGCGCCGGCCTTCCCCGTCCAGCCACCATATTCACCCGCGCGACGGCCCGCCCCCGCTCTCCGCTTCTGGATGGAAATGGGCGCGCCAGACGGTACGCTCACACCATGAATAATCTGCCCACCGTACGCACGGAGGCCGGTTTCCTCCCCTTCGACGAGGCGCTCGAGCGCGTGGTCGCTGCCCAGGGACAGGAGCTCTTCGCCCTGATGGCGAAACACCCGGCACCCGGCATCTTCTCAAGCAAGGGCGTCTATGCACGCCTCATGGAATGGTCCCTGCGGGACCCGGCCTTCAAGGCCAGGCTCTTCCGCTTCGTCGACGTCCTGCCCTCGCTCGACTCCCCCTCAGAGGTGGTCCGCCACCTGCGCGAATACCTCGGCGAAGACGCCGCCACCCTCAACCCAGCCCTGCGCATGGGGCTCGGAGCCGCCTCGCTCGCACCAGGCCTCGTGGCCGGCCCGATCAAATCGCAGGTCGTTGCCATGGCCCGCCAGTTCGTGGCCGGAGAGACCCCCGACGATCTCCTGAAGCGGTTTCACCAGAACACCCAGGCCGGTATCGCGACCACCGTCGACCTGCTCGGGGAAACCGTCGTGTCCGAGGCCGAGGCCGACCAGTTTCTCCAGCGCAATCTCGGCATCTTCTCGGCCTTCGACGAGGCGCTTCGCCACCACCCCAAACCCGGAGCGAGCGATCTCGGCCCCGGCGACAGCCCCCTGCCCAGGCTCAATCTCTCCGTGAAGATCTCCGCACTCAGCCCCGACGTGCAGCCCGCCGACCCCGAAGGCTCGATCGCCGCGCTCAAGGGCCGCCTCCGCCCCATCCTCCGCCACGCCGCCGCATCGGGCGCCTTCGTCAATTTCGACATGGAGAGTCATAAGCTCAAGGACCTCACGCTGGCCCTGTTTCGCTCCATCCTCGAGGAGGACGAATTTCACCACGCCCCTTCCGTCGGCATCGCGCTGCAGGCCTATCTGCGCGACTGCGAGAAGGACCTGCGCGAACTCATCGCCTGGGCGCGCACACGCAACCGCCGCATCGGCGTGCGTCTGGTCAAGGGCGCCTATTGGGACAGCGAGACGATCCTCGCCGGCCAGCGCGGCTGGCCCGTGCCCGTCTGGTCGCAAAAGGCCGAGACCGACGCCAACTACGAGCTGCTCACGCTCCGGCTGCTCGAGAACGTCGACCTCGTGGCCCCCGCCTTCGCCTCCCACAACGTGCGTTCCTGCGCCCATGCGATCGCCCGCGCCCGCGCCCTGGGCGTCGATCCACGCGCCTTCGAGTTCCAGGCGCTCTACGGCATGGCCGACGACCTCAAGTGGGCCCTGCGCCAGCTCGGGTATCGCGTCCGCGAATACTGCGCCGTCGGCGACCTGCTCCCCGGCATGGCCTACCTCGTCCGCCGCCTGCTCGAGAACACCAGCAACGAGGGCTTCCTGCGCCAAAGCCAGCTCGGCGAGGCCTCGCGCGACCAGCTCCTGCGCAACCCCGCCTCCCTGCTCCGCGACACCTCCGCACCGCACGCCCGGCAGCCCCGGTCCTTCTCCAACGCTCCGGCCGCCGATTTCTCCCGCGAGGACTCGCGACGCCGTTATGCCGAGGGCCTCGCCACGGTATCCAGAATCCTTGGACGCGACTGGCCCCTCGTCATCGGCGCGCGCCGCGTGCGGCGCACCGGGGAGCTCGCCTCCCTCAACCCCGCGCGGCCCTCGCAGCTGATCGGACGCGCCGTGCG